>WQRS01000195.1 GCA_009786615.1 Treponema sp.
CCGCCGATATAATTGCCGCGGCACCTGCTTCTTCAGTCGCAGTCAAAACTTCCATCAGCGGCATTAACTGTGCCGCTTCCTGCACTGCTTCTTGCGGCTGCAAGACAGCGGGCGGCACAGCAGCAGGCGGCGGCGCGGGCGGCGCGGCCTGCTGCACGTTCACAAGCCGCATCATATTTCCGGCGGCAGGTTCAGAACGCTGGTCTGATTCTGTTTGGAAACCACCAAACAAAATAAGTGCCGCGTGTAAAGCCGTGACCAAAGCGAAAATAAAAAGTTTTGTTTTTACCGTGTTTGAATTATTCATGGCCCACCACAAAACTAACCTGGGGGAATTCAAGGCGCTGTAAAATCTCAAGTACTCTGTGTACGTTTACAAAATGAGTATCGCGGTCTGCAATAATGTGGATGCGCGTATGAGGAGCGTTAATGTAAACTTCCGCGATACTATACTCAAGGGCATCCGCGCTGATTATTATTCCTTCAAGGTAAAAAAAACCTTCTTTATCAACCCATATATTCAGGTTTCTTTCTGCATCAACCAAAGCGGCAGTTTCTGCTAAAGCAAATTGAATATTAACTTCTACACGGTGATGGACAAGTGCAACAAGCATTATAAAAATGAGCAAGAGGAACGCAAGGTCTGACATCGGGTAAAAAGAATTAAACGTTGTTCGCTTTTGCCGTTTGAACTTCATATTTCCCCCGAAAGTGCGGCGGAGGAAAGAGTATTTACGTTAAACGAAAAATTAATAACTGCCGCACTTTGCGCCAATTCCACAAAAAGCACAACTTCTTGCCACGGCGCCTGCGGTTCAATAAAAAGAAGAATAGCCATGTTTGCGTTTTCTATTAACGCTGCTCGAATTATTTGATCCGCGGCACCAATAGATAAAGCATCACCGCGCAGAAAAATGTTTCCGTTGTTGTCCATATCAAAGCGCATAAGATCATCATNGGAAAGAATGTAAACTNCTTGTTCACGCGGCAGGTCGACAAGAAAACCNACGTTTACATTAAAGCCGGCGATTACCAAAAAATAAATTATCAGCAAAAAAGCCAGATCGCTTGCGGCGGCAGTTTCGCGCAAAAAGCCTTTTCGCTTCCGCGTGAATTTCATTTGCCCTCCAAATCCGCCTGATTTGCGAAACCCAGTGTTTTTGTCTGTATTGGCTCATGCATTTGAACAATTAAATCTGAGCAAGCAATTTCCAAATCTGAAGTATATTTATCAGTGATACTTGAAAATATCGAATGCGCAGACATTGCCACAATAGCGATTATCAGCCCAAAAACTGTCGTGATTAAAGCTTCATAAATACCTGATGCAACAATCTGGGCGTTCACATCAGCAGCATCGGCAATTGACATAAACGCCGCAATCATTCCCGTCACCGTTCCCAAAAAACCCGTGAGCGGAGAAATGGAAGCGAGCGTTGTTAAAAGGTTCAAACCGCTTTCCAAAGACGCAATGCCGCGCGAAGCTTCCGCCTGAACAGCTTTTTCCAGACGGTGCTCGCTTGTTCCCCTGCCCTTCGCTATGACAAGCAGAACGGCTGCGCCAATTGCCTTCTCTTTGCGGTCTTGCAAAAAAGCAATCGCCTCCTGAAGCTTACCAGACTGAAAGGCTTCCGCCGTTTTAATTTAAGCTTTCGACTTTTAAGTCATGCCTCAAAATAAAAACGGCGCGCTCAATGGTTATAGCGACAGCAGCAATGGAGAAAAACAACAGCGGCCACATCACAACGCCGCCCATTTGGAAAAGCTCCATCAAGGTAAATGTTACTGCCGAATTATCCATGTTCCCTGCCGGCGCCCATTGAAGCCTTTAGCCTTTTAAAAAATCTATTTCTGCCGAAAAACTACTGACTGATTATTTGATTCAAGGCATCTGCGGCAGCTTGATTGACAGCAACACTTGTTACGGTGGCTCCTGAAACTATGTCTATCGACGCGGTATTAAGCCTTATCATATCAGCGTTCACCCTTGAAATAACAGGCGCTGCAAACATTGCCGATTCGTGCGCGGCAACTACCGCGACGTTGGTAATTTCGCCGTTTTCAAGTGTAAGCGTTACCGACACCACTCCGCCAAACCCTTGAGCAGAGCCGGTTGCGGTTCCGTTTGCAGGAAGACCCTGGGCATAGTGATAAGCGCAGGTCCAGTTGCGCAGGCGACAAAAAATGCCAGAAAAAACGCACATGCCGCGAAAAGAGTCAAAACTTTTACTTGTTTCATAAATATATCTCCTGTTTATATGTCTTACTTAACTGTTATAACATATTTATTATGCGCCGTCAAGAAATCGCTAATTTACAAGGCAAGGCGTTATGCAGCGCTCCAATATGCCCTGCATATAGCTTATCGCAACGCCGAATTTGTCATGGGAATATCAGCGTTTTGCGCCGTGCGGTCGCGGTACATCATTTCGCGCGGGTTTAACATACAGGCACCGCAGTGAATGATCAACTTGTACACTGACAAATCACCTGGAAATCCGGTTCCCGATGAAAACTCATACACAGGTTTTTTTCCGGTATACTTTTCAATCATCGCGGGCAATTTGACCGTTGCGATGTCATCGCACTGGCGGTGATGGGTGCAGGCTTCCGCGATAAGTATTCTCTCGCCATCCAGAATCGTATCCAAAATCTTTGCCCCTGCAACCGCGCTTTCCAAAACTCCCTTATAACGCGCCATGAGTATAGAAAAAGATGTAAGTGCGATTTCAGGCGGCGTTTCCTCAGCTATTTTACCGAACACCTGACTGTCAGTGATTACCAGCTTGGGAGGACTTTTAAGTTTCTTAAACGTTATATTGTACTCACTGTCCCTTGTTACAACGCATTGCGCGCCTGCTTCCAATATGTCACGTATCGCCTGCTGCTGTGGCAAAATCAGGCGGCCTTTGGGCGCGGCTTTGTCTATCGGCACGACAAGCACAACAACATCGTTTGCTTTGATTAAATCCGCAACAAGCCGCCTTTCTCCGCCGGAGCCTTTGCCGAGTTCGGCAATTTTTTCTTTTAACTCATGAATGTTTTTTCCCGTTTTGCAGCTAACGTACAATCCGTTTTCAATTGCCCGTTCCGGCAAATCACCGCCCGGCAATTCCTGAAGCAAATCGCTTTTGTTGCGGACAATCAAATATGCCACACTCGCTTCTTCAAAATGCCTGATTAACTGCCTGTCGTTTTCCGTTAGCTCTTCTTCCCCGTCAAGCACCAAAAGCGCAACATCAGTTTTGCGCAATACGGTTTTTGTTTTTTGGATGCGAAGTTCACCCAGCTCACCGTCATCATCAATGCCGGCCGTGTCAATAAAAAGAACAGGCCCCAGCGGCAAAAGTTCCATTGACTTAAAAACAGGATCAGTTGTTGTGCCTTTAACCGGAGACACAAGTGCGATGTCCTGCCCGGTAAGCGCATTGAGCAAGCTTGATTTTCCGGCGTTGCGCTTGCCGAAAATGCCTATGTGAAGTCTTTCACCCTGCGGCGTTTGGTTTAACGAACTCATACTCTAAAATCCCTGTTTCCCTGTTTTATTTTTTCCAGATGCTCAACTGCAAGTGAGTGTATTTTTTCGTTGGGAATTTTTCCAATCTCGTTTTCGATAAGCTTAACTCCCAATGCTTGAGTTTCTTTATCACTATAGTCAAGCAGATATTCCTGAAGCGTCATAAGCGCGTTTGGATGACAGTAATTTAAAATCTGACCTGACTTGCACAGCGACATAAACCTGTCAC
>WQRS01000196.1 GCA_009786615.1 Treponema sp.
GATCTTCTGCAATTACCAGCCATTGTAGTATGTCGTTCATTCCCTCTCCCTAGGAATGATTGTATCACACTACAATATTTCGTTCATGCGTTTGACGTGGCTTCACTGCCTACAGCCCGTAAATACCGGTATACTTTGAGTTGATGTATTCAAGAAATGTCTGCGGTGAAAGGCTCCCGACGGTTACGGTTTTCAGCAGTTCAGGCGGTTTCAGGCGGCGACCGTGGACGTAAATCGTATCGCGCAGCCATGTGCGTATGGGGGCGAAATTGCCTTCCGCAATCAGCGTGTCCGTATCGGGCAGGTCTTCATTGAGTTTTTGCCAGAAGGCGCTTCCGTAGAGGTTTCCCAGGGCATAACTTGGGAAGTAGCCGAACGCGCCCATAGACCAATGCACGTCTTGCAAAACGCCGTCCGCATCGGTTTCAGGCTCTATTCCCAGAAAGTTCCTCATTTTTTCACGCCATGCTTTTGGAAGGTCTGCCGGATTAAGAGCGCCTGAAAACAGATCGCGTTCCAGTTCAAAGCGCAGAATTACATGAAGGCTGTAACTAACTTCGTCAGCTTCCACCCGTATAAGTGATGGCTGCGCGCGGTTTATTGCGCGGTAAAAACCCTCAATCGGAACACCGTCAAGAGCGGCAGGGAAGTACGAGCGCAAAACCGGAAACATTCCTTCCCAAAAATGCCTTGAGCGGGCGATAACATTTTCCCACAGGCGGGATTGCGATTCGTGTATGCCCATTGATGCACCATCGGCAAGGCAGGTTCCGCGCAGATTGTGCGGCAAATCCATTTCATAAAAAGCGTGTCCGGCTTCGTGAATGGTGGCGAAAATCCCTGAAAGAAGCTGGCGCGGGTAAAAGCGGGTGGTGATGCGGACATCGTCCGAACCGAGCATCGTAGTAAACGGGTGAGCGGAAATGTCCAGCCGCCCCCGCTCCGTATCAAAGCCAAGCCGCTTGAGAAGCTCACGGCTGAAGTCCGCCTGCTTTTCAACGTTGTATTCCTGCGACAAAAACGCATCATCCACGCGCGGCTCGGCGGCAATTTTTTTCATCAGCGCGGATAATTCGTCTTTCAGCGGGGCAAAAACGGCGGTGATGGCATCTTGCCCCATGCCCGGCTCGTAAATGTCCAAAAGCCCGTCGTATGGATTGTCTTTCCAGCCCCAGTATTCAGCACGGCTGCGGGCAAACTCAATCATTTTTGTCAGATGCGGCAAAAATGCGGCAAAATCGTTTTCTTGCCGCGCGTTTACCCATGCCGCCTGCGAAAGCCCTTCGGCACGGGCGGCATCAGTTACAAAATCGCCGGGAAGCAGCGCCGCCTTGTCGTAATCGCGGCGCAGGGTTTTCAGGAAATCGCGCTCCAGCGCAGACAAACGCTCATCTCCGCCGGGGTTTTCGCTTGTGCTGCCCGCCTCGTTTAAAAGCCGCCCCGTTTCAGGTGAAGTAAAACGCTCGTGGGCAATTCCTTCGATCAGCGCCACTTGATCCGCGCGCTCCTGCACGCCTTTTTCAGGCATATAAGTTTCCTGATCCCAGCGGAGAACGGACTGGGCTCTTGCCAAGTGCCTGTTTTCGCTGTCTATAACGTGGAGTTTTTCCAAAACACCGTTGATGTCCATTACAACAAACCTCCATCTTTGTAAAGTTTGTAAAAATGATGTGTCGGGCCGTTGCCCTTGCCTATTGACAGGGCGTTTTCAATGGCAACTGTTATGTAATCTTTCGAACGCTTTACGGCCTCCTGCATGGAAAAACCCAATGCGAGGTTGGCGGCAATGGCGGATGAAAAGGTGCAGCCTGTGCCGTGGGTGTTTTTTGTGTTGATGCGCTTGGTTTCAAACCGGAAAAACTCCCGCCCGTCAAAAAGAATATCAACGGCACCGCCTTCCAGATGACCTCCCTTAACAACGACATTTTTGCATCCCATCTGATGAATCGCTTTCGCCGCGTTTTCCATATCGCCCTCGCCGTTTATTTTCATCCCGCTGATTTCTTCCGCTTCGGGGATATTCGGCGTAACAAGATCGCAGAGGGGAATAACTGTTTTTATAAGCGTGTCAATGGAGTTTGCCTTCATAAGCGCCGCCCCGTTTTTTGCATACATCACCGGGTCTACAATGACATTTCCGGGCGCGTATTGCCTTAGCTTTCCGGCAACCGCTTCCATCAAAGCAGAGTGAGAAAGCATTCCTATTTTAACAGCATCAACTTCTATATCTTCAAAAACGGCATCAATTTGTTTTTCCACCATATCAGGCGTTATATCCTGAATGTCGATAACCCGAAAGGTATTTTCAGCCACAACGGAAACGACAACACTCATGCCGAAAACGCCATGCGCCGAAAAGGTTTTTAAATCCGCCTGGATTCCAGCGCCGCCGCTGCAATCAGAACCGGCAATAGTCAGGACTTTTTTCATGGTCTTGTCTCCCTTGTGAATAGTGAACCTTGCGGATTTGTGGCTGGTCAAGTCTTATTGTATTCAATGAGGTGTTTTTGTCAATGGCGGATCTCTGAGGCAATTTGCCTCTAAGGCAGTTTGCCGTGGAAAAAACAAAGGTCTGCCCGACAACCGCAATTTCTACAAAAACGGTTACCTGGCAGACCGCTATGCCTGTCCTATGCTCGTTTTACCACTTGATTCTGATAACAGGCTTGATAAGATCGGCCGGCTTGTCCTTCATTATCTGAAGCATTGGCTCACAGTCCTCGAACTTTTCGTAATTGTGGGTCAATATGAGACTGGGATCCACGCGACCTGTGGTGATCATCGAAGCCAGTCTTTCAAGCTTGCGGCGACCGCCGGGCATAAGCCCGCCGGCTATGGTTATATGACCCATTCCTAGCCCCCATTCAGGTGTTGGAATCTTAAGCGGGGTGGCAGGGTTGAGGTAAACAAGGTTGGCTACAATTCCTCCCGCTTTGGTCATTTTGATGGCCGGCTCCAGTGTTTCGTTGTCACCACCGGCGATGATTACTTTGTCAACGCCTGCGCCATTTGTAATCTCGCGGATCTGCTTTTCAATTGGACCGTCTTTGTAGCTGATAATGTCCGTTGCACCGTATTTTTTGGCAACATCGATACAGTCCTTGCGTGTCCCAATGCCGAAAACGCGAGATGCGCCGTGAAGCACAGAGCCGCGTACAGCCATCAAACCAACAGGCCCTATCCCGATAACGCACACGGTATCACCAAAGGTTACCTTTGCGAGCTCAGGGCCGTGGAAACCGGTGGGAATCATGTCAGCCAACATACAGGCAACGCCGGGATCCATGCCCTTGGGAAGATGCGCCATGTTTCCATCCGCATCGTTTACATGGAAGAACTCGGCAAAGCTTCCTGCCTTAGTATTGGCGAATTTGAACCCCTGAAGCATCCCGCCACTATGCATTGAGAATCCGTCTTGGGAAGCACCATCACTCCAGTCCGGTGTTATGGCAGCCACCAGTATCTTGTCACCCGGTTTGAAATCTTTTACCATGCTGCCAACTTCAACAACTTCGCCAACAGCCTCATGTCCCAAGACAAGGTTGGTGCGAGGTCCAAGACCGTTTTCGTAAACAGTGTGGATGTCGGACGTACATGCCGCCAAAGCTATAGGGCGGCAAATCGCATCACGCGGCCCGCATTCCGGCTTTTCAACGTCAATCCACCCTACCTTGTTCGCTTCGAGCATTGCAAATGCTTTCATAATA
>WQRS01000197.1 GCA_009786615.1 Treponema sp.
ACTTCTTCGTCAATTTGCTTGCCTACTTCCGGTAGGTACTCGTCTTTGATCCTGCTAAGAGGCCAAATACGGGGCATTATCATTGCCAGGATAATGGCAGTTACACAGATGATAAGGTAGAACAAAGGGAAGTGTGGGGTAAGACCTATAGTGGATGCGACAACAAAGGTAAATGGCAAAGAAACAAGCGTAAAGTTTACACAAATGGCGGCGGCTTCGCGGCCTGTGTAATAGCCTTTTTCGTGCTGGTCACGGGTGATTATTACAGATGCCGCGGAGGAGCTAAACCATGAACCCAAAAGGTCTATTGAAGAACGTCCCGGCAGAGTAAACAGAAAACGTATCACTTTTTTAATGAGAATTCCTAGGAACTCCATCAAGCCAAAGTCGGTTAATAGGGGGATGGCAATACCTATGATGATAAAAATAGCCATAAGTCCTGAACCGCTGGCAATAAGATCCATCATAAGGCGCGCTCCGTCCCAACCAATAAGCCAGGCAGGACCGGCACTGAAAAAAACCAGCCACGCAAGAACCGCGCCGATTGCCTTGCTCACAAAATAGACAATGTTACAGAGGAAAAGGTTTTTAAGCTTTTCGTTGTTCATAATGAAAGCAGGCTTTAAGGTGTATGCCAAAAGCGAGCCTAAAAAAGAGATGGTGATAACTATGGCGGTGAGCAGGAAAAGCAATCCAAAGTCATTGACCACAACGGAATTAATTAAACCGCCCAGCCAATTTATGGCAAAACCAAGCGGAATATTAAAAGCGCCCTGCCCGTCCGGTATTGGAACCATAAACAAAAACACGCCAACTACTGACATGACGGCAAACTTGACAGTACTACCTGACCCCGGTGTATGTGATCCTGAATTCCCCATACAAAATTCCTCCTTGCCGCATCTCCTGCGGCGATTTCAAACCACTAAACTATACCACGAAAGGCAAAAATAACGCAACATAATATTCCACTTACATCGTTTCCAAAAACGGGATGCACGCCAATTCAAGTGAATCTTTGAGCACAAGCAAAACGCCCTTGCACAGGGCAAGCCGCGCGGTCACCAAATCGCTTTCATCCGCCGCGAGCACAGGGCAGTCGTGGTAAAAGCGGCTGAACGCCTTTGCCACATCATACAGATACCCGGTCAATATGGAAGGATCCATGTTTGCGGCGGCGGCAGCCACAGCATCGTTGTAATTNCCAAGTNTTTTGATAAGCTCCCATTCGGCATCCGAAGAAAGAAGCTCAAAGCGGATTTCACCGCCGCCTGAAACGCCGCTTTCTTGCACAGGGTGCTGCACCTCGCGCTGCGCCTTGCGCAAAAGGGAGGAAATGCGCGCGCCCATGTACTGCAAATACGGACCTGAATCGCCGTTAAACGAAAGTGATTCTTTAGGGTCAAAAAGCATATCTTTTGAAGGGGAAATGTGCAGAAGGAAATAATGAAGCGCCCCAAGCGCAACTTTTTCGGCTGCAGTTTCAGCGGCAATTCCTGAACCGCCGACCGCATCTTCCCTGTCTTTCTCGCGTATTGCCGCAAGTGCCATATTTTGCAGATCATTGATAAGGTCATCCGCATCAACCACAGTTCCCTCNCGGCTTTTCATTTTTCCTTCAGGAAGGTTCACCATGCCGTAGGAAAGATGATGCAGGTTTTTCGCCCACGGAAACTTAAGTTTTTCAAGCAGAATAAACAGCACTTTAAAGTGATAATTCTGCTCAGANCCGACCACATAAATGAGCCTGTCAAACGGCCAATCTTTGTGGCGGTTGATGGCGGTTCCTATATCCTGCGTGATGTAAATTGAAGTGCCGTCACTGCGCAAGAGAATCTTTTTGTCAAGTTTCTCCGCTTCAAGGTCAACAGCAACTGCGCCGTCTGACTCGCGGTAAAAAACGCCCTGCTCAAGCCCTTTGAGCACTTCCTCCTTGCCCAAAAGCCACGTTTGGCTTTCATAATAATACTGGTCAAAAGAAACGCCGGTACGCAGGTAAGTTTGCTTCATNCCAGCCACCGCCCAGTCGTTCATTTTCTTCCATAANNCGACAACTTCGCTGTCGTCCGCTTCCCAGCGCCTTAGCAGTTCCTGCGCCCGCCGCATCAACGGAGACTGCGCTTCTGCNTCTTTTTTGTTAAGCCCCTTTTCCCGTTCCAGCGTTTCTGCTTCTTCTTTCAAATCTTTGCTGAAAGCCACATACCAGTCGCCCACAAACCTGTCGCTTTTTATTCCCTCCGATTCAGGCGTTTTCCCCTGCCCGTGTTCCATGTAGGAAAGCATTGATTTGCAGATATGTATGCCACGGTCATTGATGATGCACACTTTTCGGACTTCCGCCCCGCAGGCTTTGAATATACGCGAAATGCTTTCACCAAGCACATCATTACGCAGATGCCCCAAATGCAGGGGCTTGTTGGTATTGGGGCTTGAAAACTCCACCATGATTCTTTTGCCTGAAAGCGTTTCGGGTCTGCCCAAAACGCCTGATTCAGCGGACGACAAAAGTGATTGCAAAATACCGCGGGATGTCTGCCCCCTGTCAAGGTGCACGTTCAGATACGGCCCGGCAGCTTGAGCGCCCGGCAGCCGTGCCGCGGCAAGGGCGGCGATTTGGGGCGGTCCCTTGCGCAAAATTTTGGCAAAGGCAAACATAGGAAAGCCCAAATCGCCCATTTCAGGCATTGGGGGAATTTCCGCCACGATATCAGCGGCGCAGGCTCCTTCGCTCACTCCCGCTTCGTTAAGTATCTCCGTTAAAACGCTTGAGACTTTCTGTTTCCAGGCTTCTTTGTAGTCATACATACGCGCTACAGTTTAGAGTTTTTCATAAAATTGTTCTACCGCCGGTTTTACAATTTGCCCGTAAATTGCGCCAAAATCAGGGGATGGAAAGCGGAACAAGCCCGTGTTTGAGCGCAAACAGAACCATTTGCGAGCGGTTTCGTAAGCCGGTTTTCTGCATAACAGCTGAAATGTAGTTTCGCACAGTCCCTGTTGTAATGTTCAGGCTGTTGGCGATTTCTTCGCTGGTGTTGCCTTCCGCGATGTGGGTAAGAATCTGCAAATCGGTTTTTGAAAGATACCTGGCAGGATCTTCCGATGAAAAAGGCGCTTTTTCCGGCAATGCATTGTTTGGCGCGTACGGAAAGTTGTTCAAATTCATAATAGTCATCAATTGCAGAATTCGCGGCGTAAAAGACGGGCTGATGAAGCATCCGCCGTCAGATATGCTTTTTAACACCCACGGCAGAAGGTCAATGTCCGCCTCACTGTGGACAAGTCCTGATACATTGTTGCTTATTATATGATGCAGTTGGTTATCATTCATGCTGTCGGCGATGATAACGGTGGATGTAGTCGGAGAGCGGCTGCGAAGCAAGGGAGGAATGTCCTCTCCATCGATGAATGCCAGATTGCTGTCCATCATGATAATGTCGGGCTTCAANGTGCTTACCAGTTTCAAAGCATCATAAGCATCTTTTCCGTGTGCTAATATTTGAAAATTGCTATGGCTTGAAAGGACTGGAGCGATTTGGTCTGTAACTTCGCTCTGTCCAATTGTTACGACTTTAATCATGGTTACCTCTCAAATAAAGCCATTTTCTCAAAAAAGACCACAATTATGAATATCTTATGAAACATAATAGTTTCATCAATATGTGTCAATATACCGCAACGATGGAAGCCGGTATAC
>WQRS01000198.1 GCA_009786615.1 Treponema sp.
GTTTTGTGGAAAAAGCCCATGATTTTGCCAAGCAAAACCCTGATTTGGTTCCGGCCTATCTTGATATGAAACTTTTTAAGGCTGATGTTGAAGGGTCACGCGGGTTTTGGACATTGATCAACAGTGTAAGACAACTGGAACAGCATCTTTGCGATACGGAAATGACCGCCGGAAGTGAAGCCTTTCAAGCCGCTTTAATGTTTTACAATTACATCAAATTGGCGGCATCGCAAAATTTGCTGGGGGCAAAAGCGATTTACCAGGAGCTGAAAACCCGCTTCCCGCGCCGTAGACGGCGCAAGGCAGAAGAAAGCCAGCCAGCGCTTGCCAAGCAGGAAGCGCCTCAGTCTTAATCCAGCATCAAAGCATTTGGAGAATAGTTTTTCCCTAAAAGCCAGAACATTGAGCCTTTTTGCCAGAAACTCCTGGCAAAAAGCAAAAACATTGTACCTCACCAGCCAGAAGTTTTTAGCAAAAAGCTAGAACGTTCTGGCTTTTTGCTAAAAACTTCTGGTAAAAAGCCAGAACGTTGAACCTTTTTGCCAGAAAGTTTAAGCTTTTGGCTTTGAACATTGAAGGCGGCAGCATCAGCAATTAAGCGAACTTTTAGCTCAACCTATTCTGCAAGCACACAAAACAGGATTAAACCAGACTGGACTACATGGATAGATTCAGCGCTGACAGTTTTTTGATTCATTTTTCCTTGACACACCAACAAAAAATCCGCTATACTAAATTATCCTGGGGTGCTGCTTTGGCGGCTGAGAGAGGTTCATGACCTCAACCCACTAACCTGATCCGGGTAATACCGGCGTAGGGAGTGAAGGTTGTGTGAGCAAAGGTTGTAATCATGAGTCCCTGTCCAGGAAATATTTCGGGACAGGGGCTTTTTTATGGAGCAAAAAAATTACCCGTGGCGAGGCTGCGGGGCAGCCAGGGACATAACGGGATGCAGATTCAGTATCTCGTCCATGAGCGATGATTTCATCTCCATGATTCTTGGCGCTATTAAAAATGTTAATACAGAAAAAGTCTGGAGCGCGACGGACGCACTTTCAACTGTTTATCGNGGAAAAAGAATCCACGTCATGGATTGCCTAAAAGCCTGTTTCGCGCATTTAAATGACGGCAAAACCCATATCACCATGGAGGCCTCTATTTCAAAAGGTTGTCCGGGAGATGTAGATGACGACTTTTATCTTGCAGAAGATGATGTGCTGCTGAATAACACTCAGATAAAATTCAATGTGTTAAGCAAAATAGCGTTTTATCCTATGGGAATTACAAACTATATGGATCATATCGCGTATGTTGTAAGGCTTGCCATGAACATGGGCTTGTATGTTGAGTCTTCTCATTACGCGACTTTGCTTAAAGGCGGCATAAACGATATTTTCGATTATTTTAATGCTGTTTTAATATATGCGGAACAAAATGTTTCCCACTATGTTTTGCAGACAACGCTTTCGGCAAACAGCCCATCGCAATCGTGATACTAACAATTAAACAGGAGACAATTTATGGAAAAGAAAAAGACTTTATTTAATCTTTATGCGTGGAAGCTTAAAGACGTTATACTGGTAAGCTTGCTGGCGGTATTTTTTGCGATTATTTGTATGTCGGCAGTGTATCTGGCAATGCTCTTAACTCCGGTTTTGGTTCCCTTTGGTCTTGGTGAGATGACCGTTGAGTTCTTTTTTGGCATTTGGTTTTTTGTTGCGACTTTCTCGCCGTACATAATGCGCAAGCCTGGCGTCGCGGTAATTACCTCCACATTGACGGGGGTAGTGCAGGTTCTTATGGGCAGTCCGCTTGCCGCGACAGTTGTTGTGTCGGCCTTTTGGCAGGGAGTAGGTTCGGAAACTGCCTTCCTGCTTACCAGGTACAAGAAATTCAATATAGGCGTTATGCTGCTGGCCGCTGTTGGCAGTACTGTTTTTAGTTTTGTCCTGGCCTGGTACCGGGGAATTTGGGCGGACTTATCTATCGGGTTTGTTGCTGCGCGGTTTATTGTCAGACTGATGAGCGCATTGCTATTTGCCGGCATTGCCGCAAAACTCCTGGCAGATCGCCTGGCAAAAACCGGCGTGCTGAAAAGCTATCCCATTGGCGAAAAATACGTTGGTAATATAGATGAACCCTAAGCCGATGAGTCTTAAACCGGAGGGCCTTGACGCAAAAAATATTACCTTCAAGTACTTTAAGAATACCCAAAGAAATATCCTTGAGGATCAGAATTTCCTGCTGCCGGAAGGTAAAATAACCATACTTACCGGTAAAAGCGGTTCGGGAAAAAGTACGCTGGCCTACATATTGGCCGGACTTTACCCGGAGAACTGCGGCTTTTTGACATCAGGCAGCGTGTTTCATGGCGGTGTGGATATTCACTCCCTCACTCCCAATAAAAGAGTTGCTTATGTATCAATGATGTTTCAAAACTGCGATTTGCAGTTCTGCATGAACAACCTGGAAAACGAACTTCTTTTTTGTCTTGAAAATATAGGAACTCCGCCGGAAGAAACAGCGGATATTATCAGCCGTGCCGCGGCTGTTATTGGAATACAGCATTTGCTTCACAGGAATTTTAATAATATGTCAGGCGGGGAAAAACAAAAATGCGCGTTATGCTGTATATTGGTCCTAAAATCAAAATGTATTATTTTGGATGAAGCCTTCGCTAACATAGACATTAAATCCGCAAGGGAAATAATTTCTATAATAAAAAGCCTTAACGCAACAGTCCTTGCCATTGACCATAATGTGGCGCTGTGGGAAGGAGCCTGTGACAATATCGTTTCGCTTGACGGCAGCATGATCAACGCCGCAGACTACATACCAGCGCTGAGTGAAACAGGCGAAACCATTTTAACCGCGAAAGGCTTAAAGGTAAATAATATTTCCTACCCTGATATGACTTTTGAAAAAGGCTCGCTGACGGCGATATTGGGCCCAAGCGGCTGCGGCAAGACCACGTTTTTCAAAACATTGATCAAGCAGTATAAATACAAAGGTAACGTTAACTTTCTTGGCAAGGAGCTTGTAAAGTGCGGAAAAAATTATATTTTCTCAAAATGCGGGATTGTGTTTCAAAATCCTTCCAACCAGTTTTTGGCTCTTACGGTTTACGATGAAATTTTCTTTAGTGTAAACCGCTGGCATAAGAACGAAAGTCCAGCCANAAAAGAAGAAAAAACCCTGGAACTATTAAAGCTTTTTGACCTGGAGAAATACAAAAANTACTCGCCGTATTTNCTAAGCCAGGGCCAGCAGCGCCGCCTTGCTGTACTGTCCATGATTGCCGGAGAGCAGGAAATACTCCTGNTGGACGAGCCCACCTACGGTCAGGATTACGAAAACATCCGCGCCATAATGGAACTGCTTCTGGAAAAGGCAAGAAACGGACTTACGGTTATTTTTTCTACGCACAACGAAAAAGCAGCGCAAAACTTTTCCCATAAAATAATAAGGCTTAAAGGCAGCGAAAATGAGTGATTTTTTATCCAGATGGAATCCGTTTTACAAGTTCATCTTTGTCATTATTTTTTCTACGGCCCTTGCCTTTACCCGCTCCATGTGGCTTAATGTTGGGGTTTTTGGCGTATGTATGTTTCTGCTTATCGCGGGTGCAAGGCCCAGGCAATGGCTGCGCGCGCTTAAGTTTTTAAT
>WQRS01000199.1 GCA_009786615.1 Treponema sp.
ATAATGTCCAGCGCGAGCACCATATCACCGGGCACATCCTGGTCGGCGTTTTCGTTCACGGTAACGGCGGCGGTGGTATGCGGCACAAACACCACGCAAATACCCTCGCTTATGCCTGAAGTTGACACTATCCCTTGAACTTCAGCGGTTACGTTAAGCCATTCGCTTGTCCGTTTGGTGCGGACGCTGAACTCACTCAAATGCGTCATGCGGATCCCCTTAAACTTTGAGTATACCACAGAGCCTTTTGCAAAGACTGAAGTTTTGCAAAAGCCTCCACATAAAAAGAGCCAACACAAAGTGTTGACCCGCCATTCGCTATTATGTTACTATTACACCCGTACGTTTTATTTTTATTGTAAGGATGTTTTATGGATTCAATTATTTCGTCCCTCGGTCCAATGGTACGGCTTATGGCCCCTGCTCAGGAGGGTCAGGGAGGCGGGCTGATGACGTTCCTGCCGCTGATAGCTATTATAGCGATTTTTTACTTTTTAATTCTNAGNCCNCAGAAAAAGCGCCAGCAGGAGTCGCAGAAAATGCTTTCTGCGCTTAGAAAAGGCGACCGAGTNGTTACAATCGGCGGGGTACACGGGATTATCCAGAGCGTCCGCGAAAGTACCGTCATCGTAAAAGTTGACGAAAACGTAAAGCTGGAGTTTAACCGCAACGCCATTTCCGGAGTGATAAGCCACGGCCACTCCAAGGATGACAAAGAGGAAGAGGCTTCAGAGGAAGAAGAAAAGAGTTAACCATGAGTTCTCTGTTCTAAAGTTTGCATTTTGGAACAGAGATTTCAGATTAGCTTTATAATTTGGAGGCTTTTGCAAAACTTCAGTTTTTGCAAAAGCTCCCTTAGATTTGGTGGAAAAAGTGGGCGCGAACCNTTGGTTCGACAGACCGCTTTTTCAAAAGCCTTTTGCGAAACTAACCGAGTTTTNCAAAAGGCTCATTTAACGTGGAGAAAAGTATGAGTAAACGCTTTCGGTTTGCCCTTATCCTTGGGATCATGGCTTTGTGTTTTGTTTTCCTGTTGCCTTCCATACGNTGGTATTTTTGGACGCCCGTGCAGGATCAGGTTAGGGCGTTGGCGCCCCGCGAGCAGATACGCGCTTANGCAACTGAGCGCGCCAGCACTCAACTGGAATATCTTATTTACCAGGCGCGAATTGGCGGGGATTTACCTGAAGAACTGTCCTTTTTNATTCCCCAGGCGCGGAGTATTTACAGAAGCACAAGGCAGCCTGTCCCCGGCACTTGGGATGCGGCGGCTGTTCTGCGNGCGTTTACCCGCCAGGAAGCCCTGACCGCAATAGAAGCCCACCACCGTGAAGAGATTTTCGCCTTAAGGAATTTGCATCGAAACGCGGTACAGCTTGGGCTTGACCTTTCAGGCGGCTTGAGCATCGTCTTGCANGCGGATATGGATGCCCTTCAAGANAGGCTTGGGCGCTCGGTAACCGATGCCGACAGNGAAGACGCTATGGAGCGGGCNCTGGATGTTCTTAACAGCCGCATTGACCGCTTCGGTTTGACAGAGCCGGTAATCCGCCGCCAGGGCGCGGAGCAGATTTACGTGGAAATACCCGGNACCGCAGACCCGGAGCGCATCAACGACATAATTATGGGCAGGGGCAGCCTGAACTTCCATATCGTTGACAATCANCAAACTGATATTTTTAACGCGGCTTTCAACGCCAACCCGGGCGCTACTGTGGACGTTCACGGGAATTTGCTTAANCCNGCGCTCCTGCACCCGGATGTGGTTTTGCGGGGAGTTTTTGACCGTGATGAGTACGGGCTTGACATTCAGAGGCGAAATGCCGCTGGAAACCCGATGTTTGTGGCGCTTAGAAGGGAAATCGGTCTTGACGGAAACCATATCCAGAGCGCCGAGGTGCGCCAGAACCCCGACCCGACCCAGCGCAACCCTATCGTAGCGTTTAATCTGGATTCCGAGGGCGGGGATATTTTTCACAGGCTCACTTCCGCCAATGTCGGTAATCCGCTTGCGCTTGTGCTTGAGGACAGAGTCAGGGCAGTCGCCACAATTCAGGTTCCCATTTGGGATCAAGTTTCGCTTACCGGATTTCCGGCAGACGAAGCGCGCAACATCGCCTTGATGCTGCGAACCGCGGCTTTGCCGGTGGAGCTTGAAGTGGTAAGCCAGCAAAGCATCGGCGCTTCACTTGGCGAGGACACCATCCGCCGCGGGCTTAACGCGTTGCTTTTGGGCGTTGCGTTAGTGTTGGCGTTCATGCTTATGTATTACAAGGCCGCCGGCATAAACGCCGTTGTCGCCCAGCTCTTAAACTTCTATATTATGTTCAGCGTTCTTTCCGCTTTCAACTTCACGCTTACTTTGCCGGCAATCGCGGGTTTTATCCTGACNATAGGTATGGCAACAGACGCGAGCGTTATCATATTTGAGCGGATGAAAGAGGAACTACGCTTGGGCAAAGGCCGCAAGGCGGCAATTGAACTTGGATTTGGCAAAGCTTTTTGGGCGATTATGGACTCAAATATAACGACATTTATTGCGGCGTTGTTCCTTTCCCAGCTTGGAACAGGTCCCATCCGTGGTTTTGCGGTGGCGCTTGCAATTGGTGTATTCTCGTCGGTCTTTACAGCCCTTTTTGTGTCAAGGCTCATTTTCGACTTCGGCACTGACGTTTTGAAGAGCAAGAATTTGGCGATTAGTTGGTTCCCCATACGCACAGAAAGCGAACCGGTAAAGGGCATAGGTTGATGAAGATAAACAGAATTATNAGGTTTTCAAGGTTTTTTATACCAGCGGCGATTATTTCNCTGGTTTTGGTTATTGTCGGCATCTCAGGTTTTGTGATGAACAGGGGTTTTAACCTCGGNGTTGATTTTCAGGCCGGTCTTCTGCAAGAGGTTCAGATAGCGTCCACCGCTTTCCGCCTCACCTATGACGGGCCTGGAACCGCTTCCGTCTCGTTAAGCCAAACCGCCCTCACCATCGTGATGACAGGCATCGGCGTTGAAGAGGCAAGTTACAGTTTCCCCTTCNCCACATATCCTACAAAAGCGGCTTTGGTTGCCGGNATNAGGCAAATTGCCGGTGTGGAAGTCGAAGATGTCGCCTCCCCCGCTATCAGCTCGCTGTGGCTGATTCAAAGCGCCCAAAGCAGTCCCATTCTCGAAGTTGAGCGCCCGTTTGTTGTCCATTACCTTCCGCTGGGCGCGCCTCCGGTTTCCATCGAAGATGTTCGAGCNAGTCTTGAGGTGCTNGGAATGGTGGCGGTTCAGAACTTGGGCNCGCCTGATGAACGNCGNTTTATGGTTCGTATGGAAGCCAGCGAAATTGAAGGGATGGGAGTTCCCACCGACAGAGTTGTCGGCGCTTTGGAAGCTTATTTTGGTGAAGGCACGGTGGTCGTAAACCGTTCAGACTTTGTTGGTGCGCGTTTTGCGCGGGACTTAACTGATCAGGCGGCGATCCTTTTAACCCTCACCCTGCTCTTGATGCTTTTATACATGACGTTCCGATTCAAACTGCAGTACGCTGTGGGCGCTATCATCGGCATTGTTTATGACGGCATCATCATCGTGGCATTTGTCGCGCTGACAAGAATGGAATTTAACACCATTACCATTGCCGCAATTCTTACCACA
>WQRS01000200.1 GCA_009786615.1 Treponema sp.
CACCTTGTCCAGCAGTTTTTCAAAATCGAATTCAACAGAGAACAGTTCAAATTTGTTGGCTTCAATTTTTGACATATCAAGGATATCGTTGATAACACCCAAAAGATGTTTTGAAGCCTCCTCTATTTTTTCAAAGGCGTAATCCTTTTTTTCGATATCATCAAGCGCGGATTTGCCGATCATTGTCATGCCGATAATGGCGTTCATGGGGGTGCGCATTTCATGGCTCATGTTCGAAAGGAAATTGCTTTTGGCGCTGCTGGCGGCCTGGGCTTTTCCCAGCGCCAATTCCAGCTGGGCGGCGGCATCGCGTATGCCAAGGGTCATCTTGTTGCGCAAGAGGGCGTTGGCGATCAAAAGNCTGGCGGAACGCAGTATTGTTTCTTCGCTTTCGGAAAACACCCGCTCGTTGATGCAGTCGTCAAAGCCGACAAAGCCCCAAAACTCATCCCGCAGAAAAACCGGCACAATCAAAATGGACACTATGCCCTGCGGCAGCAATTGCGCCTGTGCCTCGGCGGGCATCTCGCGCACTATTCCGTTGACGCAGTGCCCTTTTGCCAGCGTGTCTTCCCAGTTGGGCATGGTGTTGTCGTAGGGTATGTTCACCGCGTATTCGGTGTTCTGCTGAGGCGGAACGGCTTCCGACCATTCGCACAACTGGGAAGATACCAGCCGGTCATCAACAATATGGTTTTTCCAGATGTATACGCGGTCTGCATCCACTGCCGCCCCTATCATACTCATACAGCGCCGCAGCACGCTTTCAAACTCGTCAGTTTCCGACTGAAGCAGAAGAGTGGCTATGTTGTTGACCGTCTGCATCATGGTGTCCCGCAGATCCTGCATTTTAAGAACTTCAGNCGCTTGTGCGTTACGGTTCAGGGAGCTGACTATTATGTGGCTTCCGGAACGCAGTATGCCGATCTCGGCCTCGGTGAAGGTGCGCTCTTTGCGGCAGTCATCAAAACTGACAAAACCCCAAAAATAATCCCGCAAAAATACCGGAACCACAAAAAGGGATTTTATGCCGTACAAGCCCAGGCGTTCACGCTCAATCGGCGAGAGATCGGCAAGCGCGCTGTTTATGCAGCCGCCTTTTAAAAACAGGGCTTCCCATCCGGGAATTCCGCCATACGGAAAAGTCATGCCAAAAGGGACGGAATTTTGCGGTGCGGCGGTATCGCTCGCCCACTTGAATCGCAGTGAATAATGAAGGGTTCCGTCTATCAATTCATTCTGCCAGATATTTATGCGGTCTACTCCCAAACAATCGGCCAGCAGCTCCATTCCTTCATGGAGCGAAACTTCAAAGGCTTCGTTTTCCGCTGTAAGCAGTACGCCGGACATTTTGTTTACGGTATGCAGAAGGTGTTCATTGCGATCCAGTTTTTCCTCCGCGTGAATAAGATCAGAGTTATAGCCGCCAAGTTTGTCCCATACCTTCCGTATTGTCCGCGCCAGATCGCCGATTTCGTCATCCCGGTCATGACCGAAAATAATGGCACCGTTTGATTCGGCCAGGGATACGCTTTTTGTCAGGCGGTCAAGCGGCGCAAGCAGAAAGCGGCGTATCATCGTGTTGATGGTCAGGGCATACAGTGTGGGTACGGACACCATGGCTATCATGAGCGATATCAGGCCCTTGGAACTGCCGGCGCTTATGCCTTTGCCCATGGCAATGGTCAGTATTGTTGTAAGGGCAAAAGCCGAAACCAGAAGAATCGTGCTTATGACACGGGTGCTTGCGGCAATTTTGCTTTTCTGCCAATAGTTTTTCTGTATTACATTGTTTCTCATCTGTTTTAACTCCGCTGTAGCTTATAATATGTTGGCTTTTACTGCTCGTGTCAAGAATTTTTTGGAGATATTTGAGTATTTCCCAGGGCAATATATGGAAAACGTTCCATTCTGCCTGTCAGCGAACAACAGCTTATCATTGGTAGACAATTTTCAATCGTGCCTTTACAATGATGGCATGAAAACTATTTGCGGAATTGATCTTGGAACCCAAAGTTGTAAAGTGATTGTTTACGACTATGAAAAAAAGAGCATTGCAGCCCAATCCCAGGCTGCTTTGGATATGATTTCTGAAAATGACGGCACAAGGGAACAGAAAGCCGAGTGGTATGCCGACGCCGTAAAAGTCTGCTTCGATAAAATCAGCAAAAATGTCAAGAAAACCATTGCCGCTGTCGGTGTTTCCGGCCAGCAGCACGGGTTTGTACCGCTGGATGCTGCGGGGAAGCCTGTCTACAATGTCAAACTATGGTGCGATACATCCACTGTCGCCGAATGCGACGAACTGACAAAAGCGGCAGGCGGCGAAGAAAAGCTTATTGCCGAAAACGGGCTTCCCATGCGGCCGGGTTACACCGCGCCAAAAGTCCTGTGGCTGAAAAAACGCAAGCCCGCCGCGTTTGCCAAACTGCGGCATATTTTGCTGCCGCACGATTACGTCAATTTCCTCTTGAGCGGCGAATATTGGGCGGAATACGGCGATGCTTCCGGCACCGCGCTCTTTGATGTCCGCGCGCGCGCGTGGTCGTCCGCTGTGTGCGGGTATATTTCCCCCGATGTGGAAAAATACCTTCCGCCGCTTGCCGATTCCAAAGGGAGCGCGGGAAAGGTAAGCAAGGCGGCGGCGGAACTGTACGGCCTTAACGAAGGGACGCTTGTGTCTTCCGGCGGCGGCGACAACATGATGAGCGCCATCGGGACGGGGGCTGTCCGTGACGGGTTTTTGACCATGAGCCTTGGCACTTCCGGCACGCTTTTCGGGTTTTCAAAAACGCCGGTCATTGACCCCACGGGGAATCTGGCCGCGTTCTGTTCGTCTTCCGGCGGCTGGCTGCCGCTTTTGTGNACCATGAACTGCACGGTTGCAAGCGAAGAATTGCGCGGCCTTTTGGCCCTGGACATAAAGGCCTTTGACGCGGAAGCCGGCAAAGCTCCCATCGGCGCGGAGGGCGTAGCGGTTCTGCCGTTCTTTCACGGCGAGAGAACGCCGAATCTGCCCAACGGAAGGGCCAGCATTAACGGCATTACAACCGCCAATTTTAAAAAGCAGAACCTCGCGCGGGCCGCGCTGGAATCGGCGATTTTTGGAATGAGAATAGGGCTTGACGGTTTTAAGGCGCTTGGCTTTAAACCGAAGGAGATACGGCTGACCGGCGGCGGCTCAAAAAGCCCGCTTTGGCAAAGCATTGCGGCCAATGTGACAAACCTTCCGGTGCGCATTCTTGAGGGCTCAGAAGCCGCCGCGATGGGCGGCGCGATTCAGGCGCTGTGGTGCCTTGAAACCGGCGAAGGGAAGAAAACATCGATTGAGGCANTGGCCGACGAGCANGTTGCGCTGGGTGCCGCGATNAAGCCTGACAAAAAGAGCGTAAGCCAGTACAACGAAGCGTACGCTGTGTATTCCAGGTATCTTGAAGCGTTAAGTATTTTATACAAATAATTTTTGGAGGACATTATGTCGAATTTTTATGTTGGGGCAAAAGAGTATTTCCCCGGAGTTCAAAAAATCAGCTACGAGGGGCCAAAGAGCAGGAATCCTTTGGCGTTCAGGTACTATGACGCTGAAAAGGTAATCGGCGGCAAAAAGATGAAAGATCACCTTCGTTTTGCG
>WQRS01000201.1 GCA_009786615.1 Treponema sp.
GACTCATCAACAGTGTCAAATTTTCGAGCAAAAAGCAAAGCCGTTTCTCTTCTTTTTGGAACTTTATTATTCAAACTCATTGTCACTGTCGTAACCGAATTCGCGGCGGCAATCTCTAACGCTTCTTGGTCAAACATGGGCAGATCGTAGTATTGGCATATCTTCTTTACCCATCCTTCAGGAATACTCCTTTTGCCGGTTTCCACTGCACTCAGATAAGATGAAGTAACTCCTAATTTACCGGCCATGTCTTTAAGAAGCTCATTGCAGTCTATACGAAGCTTTCGCAAAAACTGTCCGAATTCTGTCAACATAATAACCTCCAAAAATAATCATCACCATACCGCTAAAAATTAACAAAAACAAGTTGATTTATTCACAATAATATGTTGATTGCACTTTGTCAAGCGATTTCTACAAAAAAGTGAAAAAATGTATTTTTTTGATAGCCAGATAATCATGCCGATAATGAAACAACAACAACCACAGGAGAAGTTAAATGAAAATTGACAAAATGATAGCCAGTCTTGAAAAACTGCTTGGTAAGAAAGCCGCTATGGAACAAGAAATCCTTGCCCTTGAAAAGTCGATTCTGGAAGCGTTCAAGGCAAGCGCTGGAATGCCCCCTTCCCAAAAGAAAACTGCCACCGCCAAGAAAGCAACCGCCAAGAAGCCTGCAAAGAAGGAACAGGCAAAGAAGCCTGCTGAAAAAAGTAAATAAAGCGCATCAGCCCCGGAATTTTCATCCGCAAAAATTCCAATTTTTGTAGTGTCGTTACACTTACTAAGCCAAAATAGCTCTGCTGGTGATCCACCCCTCGCGGTGATACTTTTGGTGATAGTTTTTATTTTTTTCGTGTTTTTTGGTGTTTTGGAATGTTTTTGTATGCACCCTATTGACACAAATTTCGCCGTATGTTAGGTTATCACCCATATCGGAGTGCGATTTACCGAGATGTTTTATAGGTTTTACGGGCGGTTAGCTCAGTTGGTTAGAGCACTAGCTCGACACGCTAGGGGTCACAAGTTCGAGTCTTGTACCGCCCAAGTGTCTTAAGGAATCACTGAACAAAGAGCAAAATCAATCAGTAGATTCCGAAGGAATCAGTGATTCCTTATGGGAAGTAAACTGCGCCGTTAAATAGCGGGGCAATTTGCTTCTTTTTTTTACGCGTGAGTTTTTTGGCTTTAGGTTTTTGGCTTGATTTTTCCGTCCTGCATAACGGCAATCCTGTCGCAGAGATAACCTACCAGTTCCAAATCGTGAGAAATAAACAAAAGGCTTAAATCCATCCGTTTGTTCAACTCGCTAAACAGATTTATAATTTGCGCCGCCACAGAAACGTCAAGGGCGCTCACAGGCTCATCAGCCACAATAAGCCCGGGCTTAAGCATTAAAGCTCCGGCGATTGCAACCCGCTGTTTTTGCCCTGAAGAAAGCTCCCTCGGTAAGCGCTCTTTAAGCGAAGGGTCAAGCCCCACTAAATCAAGCGTCTGGTCAATCTGGCGCCGGCGGTCGCTTGAATTACCAAGTTTATGCGCCTTAAGCGGCTCTTCCAAAATCCAGCCCACGCTTTTTGCGGGGTTAAGAGCAGCGCCTGAGTTTTGAAACACCGCTTGCACTTGCATCGCCCGCTCCCTCTTGCTGTGCGAGTGCGGTTTACCGGCTCTTTCAACGCCGTTGATGATTATTTGCCCTTCATAATCCAAAAGACTTAAAATGCATTTTGCCAGAGTCGTTTTGCCGCAGCCTGATTCCCCCACAAGACCGAAAATTTCCCCGCGTTTAATTTCCATATTGACGTTGCTTAAAACAGGCTTTATTTCTTTTTTCCCAAAAATTCCCAGCGGGCGTGATGTGTATGCGCAAGACAAATTGTTGATTACGAGATAGGGAACATCAGCCATTGCGCTCCTCCATTGTTATACAGCGGCTTACATGGTCTTCGTTGACAAACGGGGAGCGGGAAACTTTATCCTGCAGGAATCTTTTGCGTTTTTACAGCGCGGGTGGAACGGGCAGCCTGAAGGTCTTCCTTCTTCAAGAGACGGCACTTTTCCCGGAATTGCCGCAAGCGGTTTTCCTCTGTTGGCGCTTGATGGAATCGACGCAAAAAGCCCGCGTGTGTATTCGTGATCGGGGCGGGAAAAAACGTCCTGTGAAGAGCCTTCTTCAAGGATGCGCCCGCAGTACATGACAATTACCCTGTCACAGAAGTTTCTAACAAGTGACAAATCGTGTGAAATAAACAGGATGGAAGTTCCCATTTGGGTGTTTATTTCTTTAAGGAGGTTTAAGATTTGGACTTGAGTTGCGGAGTCAAGCGCTGTGGTTGGTTCATCGGCAATTAACAAGCGCGGGCCGCATATTAAAGCCAGGGCAATCATCGCGCGCTGGCACATCCCGCCTGAAAGCTGAAACGGAAAGGCAGCGGCTGTTTTTTCCGCTTCGTCAAACTTTAGCTGCTTCATCAACGTAATTACCTTTTCGTGAACGAGCGCTTTATCTGTTTCACCGTGAAGTGTGAGCGTTTCGGCAATTTGATTTCCGATTCGCATAAGCGGGTTTAGCGAAGAAAACGGTTCTTGAAAAATCATTGAAATAACTTTCCCCCGTATCCGCAAAAGTTGGTCCTCTGGCAATGTAAGCAAATCCTTATTGCCGCACAATATCGAGCCGCTTGCCGTTTTGCCTTCACTTAGAAGACCCGCAATGGAAAGAGCGGTAAGGCTTTTGCCTGATCCTGATTCACCGACCAGCCCTAAAATTTCCCCCTCGCGCACCTCAAACGAAACGTCTTTCACCGCGCTTAATTGGCGCCCGCCTGATTTAATGGACACCGAAAGGTTTTTCACTTCCAGCAAGGTTTTGATTGAAGTTTTCATCCGGTCTCCTGCGAGCGTAAATCCTTGAGCCCTTCCCCCAAATAATGGAAGGCAAGCACGGTGAGCATTATCATCAAGCCGGAACTTAGCGAAACCCAAGGCGCGGAAAAAATAAAAGCTTGAGATTCAGAGAGCATTCTTCCCCAGCTTGGAACAGGCGGCTGTATTCCAAGACCAAGAAAGCTCATTGTTGATTCGGCAAGTATCGCGTTGGAAAGCCCCAATACCGAAGCCTGGAGGAGCGAGGGAATGAGGTTTGGAAAAATGTGGGCGAAAATTATTCGGGTGTTTGAAATACCTGAAACTTGTGCGGCAAGAACGAAGTCGCGCGTTTTGTAACGCAGTATTCCGTTGCGCATAATTCGGGTAAAGCCCGGAATGAAAAGTATGAGCAGGGCAAGGATTAATGTGGGAAGGCTGTTGCCGAAAAGCGCCACCATCGCAAGCGCCAAAAGAATGCCGGGAAAAGAACTTAGACAGTCCATAAGGCGGGCAATAATTTCGTCAATTAAGCCGCCTGAAAATCCGGCGAACATCCCAAGTGATGAGCCTATTAAAGCACTTCCCGCCACAGTAACAATCGCTGTAAAAAGTGAAAAACGCGCGCCCACCATAATGCGGGAAAGAACATCTCTGCCAAAGTTGTCTGTGCCCAAAAGGTGCTGCGTTCCTGGCGGCGAAAATATTCGCGCGGCATCCATAGCGCTGTAATCGTGCGGGACATAAAAAAA
>WQRS01000202.1 GCA_009786615.1 Treponema sp.
CACCAAATTGCCCTTGAGTTGGTTGGCGGAGGTGTTGTAAGAGAAAGCGGATTGGGATTTTACCAAGGGCATTCTGTCCATCAACTTGCTATAGAATCTGGTGTCAGGCGTTTTCAAGTTTTTGTTACCACTGATACAGGGGAAATTGTGAGGTTACGATCCAGATAAAGAAGTTGTGGGGGCTTCAG
Source organism: Treponema sp. (assembly GCA_009786615.1). Next base: position 189 of record WQRS01000202.1, read on the forward strand.
CCCGCGGACTGAAGCCCGATGAAACTGAAGCTTCCGGCAACTTTATATATTAAACGCGTTCAGACACATTGACACAAAACCGACTAATCGAATAATCTAGGTGTTCCCAACTTGAAAGGTGAGGTGGAGCAGGTATTTACCATGAAAATTAGCGGAGCAGAAATAGTAATTGAGGAACTGGTGGCTCAGGGCGTGGAAACCGTTTTCGGATATCCGGGCGGTTTTGTCATCCATATATACGATGCGCTGTTCAAAAACTCGCATAGAATTACCCACGTATTGACCGCCCACGAGCAAGGTGCGTCTCATGCCGCTGACGGTTATGCGCGGGCTTCCGGGCGCACCGGTGTTGTGATTGCCACAAGCGGGCCTGGCGCGACAAATCTCACAACAGGGATTGCAAATGCGTACCTTGATTCGGTGCCTGTGGTCTTTATCACCGGAAACGTTCCGGCGCATCTTTTGGGCAGGGACGCTTTTCAGGAAATTGACATCGCAAGCGTTTCACAACCGATTGTGAAGCACAACTATGTGGTGCGGGACATTAAAAACCTTCAGTACGCTTTGCGCGAGGCGTTTTTGATTGCACAGACAGGCAGGAAAGGGCCGGTTCTCGTGGACATTCCGCGCAACGTCCAAGTTGATACGATTGAGTATCAAAGCGATCTCAACGTGCCGATCCCGGGTGCGCTTAAAAAAACCGAAAACCTGAGCGCATTGGACGAAGCGATAAAGGCAATCGAGAACTCAAAGCGTCCGTATATTTATTGCGGCGGCGGCGTAACAGCTTCCGGCATGGGTGATGCTGTTGTCCGGCTTTCTGAAAAGCTCGGCGCGCCTGTTTCTCTAAGTATGATGGGGCTTGGCTCGGTTCCGAACAGTTACCCGCTTAATTTAGGTATGTGCGGTATGCACGGCAGGTACGCATCCACCGTTGCCCAGTCGGAGGCGGATGTCGAAATTGCTTTGGGCGTGCGCTTTTCCGATCGAGCAACGGGGAACACCAAAGAGTATTCCAGAAACTGCACGGTAATTCATGTTGACATTGACGCGGCGGAAATCGGAAAGAACGTGGTGCCGCACATCAGCCTATGCGGAGATTTGAAAAAACTGCTTCCGATGATTTTGGAGAGAGTGAGCGCCAAACCTTCCGTTGAATGGCAGGAGCGTATACGAGAGTTGAAAGCCGCAGAAATTGTCCCCGACAAAAGTTTCGCGCCTGCTTCCATTATTGGTCGGGTGAATGATGTCTGTGATGACGACACAATCGTCGCAACCGATGTCGGCCAGCATCAGATGTGGACTGCCCAGCATTACCGCTTTGAAAAACCACGCAGGCTGATGACATCAGGCGGGCTTGGCGCGATGGGCTTTGGGCTTGGCGCGGCAATCGGCGCGTGCCTTGCAAACGGCCGCAAGCGTACCGTGCTTTTCACAAGTGAAGGCAGCTTCGCCATGAACCTTATCGAGCTTGCAACGGCGGTTACGCATAAACTGCCTGTTGTTGTGGTGCTATTGAACAATGCTGTTTTGGGGATGGTGCGCCAATGGCAAACGATCTTTTTTGAAGGCCGCCATTCGCACACCACACTTGAGCGGCAAACCGACTTCCCGGCTTTGGCGCGTGCTTTCGGCGCACAAGGCTTTAAGGCGGACAACTTTGAGGAGCTTGAGGCTGCTTTAAAAAACCTGCCCGATGACGGCCCAAGCCTCATCGACTGTAAAATAGAAAGAGACGAAATGGTTTTCCCGATGATCCCGCCCGGCGGATCGGCGAAAGATATTATCACCACGCCGGCTGAACAAGGAAAGGCACGACTATGAGCGAAAAATTTACCATTGGCATAATCGTTTCCAATCATTTCGGCGTTTTAAGCCGTGTCGCGGGGCTGTACGCCAAACGCGGCTACAATATCGACAGTCTCGCAGTCGGCGTGACCGAAAACCCGGCTTTCTCGCGCATGACCATAGTTTCTTCAGGCGATGAGTACATGAGGGATCAGGTTATGCGGCAATTGGAAAAACTGCATGACGTAAAAATGGTCACGCTGCTTGAAAAAGGAGCGTCAGTTTCCAACGAACATCTGCTTATCAAGCTAAAAATCAACGGCACAAGCAAAGCCGAAATCAGCGAGCTGATAAACGACTATGGCGGCAAGGTCATGGATTTTTCAGGCGATTTTATCACCGCCGAGTTGACCGGGCGTTCTGAAAAAATAGACCGTCTTATTGACGCGGCACGGAATATCGGTATACTTGAGTTGTGCCGCTCAGGCGCTATCGCCATGACACAAGGCATGGAAAATGCGCTGAATATTGCTCGCATTAGAGACTATTAAGGAGACCAGTTTTATGTCGCAGATTTACTACGAAAAAGATTGCAACGCAGACCTTATCAAAGGCAAAAAAGTCGCCGTCATCGGTTACGGCAGTCAGGGACACGCCCACGCCCAGAACTTGCGCGATTCGGGTGTTTCCGTCATTATCGGTCTGTACGAGGGTTCAAAGAGCGCCGAAACCGCGAAAGCTGACGGCTTTGAGGTAAAAACCAGCGCGGAGGCTGCCAAGTCAGCTGATGTCATTATGCTTTTGGTGAATGACGAAAAGCAGGCTGAGCTTTACAAGGCGAACATTGCCCCCAATTTACGCAAAGGTATGACATTGTGTTTTGCGCACGGCTTTAATATACATTACAACCAAATTGTTCCCCCCGCCGATGTCAATGTTATCATGATTGCGCCGAAGGGCCCCGGTCACACCGTGCGCAGTCAGTTTGCCGAGGGGCGGGGAGTTCCCTGCCTTGTGGCGGTGTACAACAACGCTTCAGGTGATGCGAAGGAAATTGCCCTGTCGTACGCGGCGGGAATCGGCGGCGCTCGTGCGGGCGTTTTGGAGACGACATTCAAAGAGGAAACGGAAACTGACCTGTTCGGCGAGCAGGCGGTTCTGTGCGGCGGCGTGACGGCACTTATGAAGGCGGGTTTTGAGACACTTGTTGAGGCAGGTTATCAGCCTGAAAGCGCGTACTTTGAGTGCGTGCACGAGATGAAGCTCATCATTGACCTTGTGGCAAAAGGCGGGCTTTCTTTCATGCGCTATTCTATCAGCGACACCGCCGAATACGGCGATTATTCAACCGGTCCCCGCATCATCACCAAAGAGACTAAAAAAGAGATGAAAAAAGTGCTTGAAGAAATCCAAAACGGCGATTTTGCCCGAAAGTGGATTTTGGAGAACAAGGCGGACAGACCTTCGTTCCTTGCCAAGCGCAGAATGGAATCCGAACATTTGGTTGAGAAAGTTGGTGCGGATCTTCGAGCTAAGATGAGCTGGCAAAAATAGCCAAATATCTGCAAGGAAAGAACGTAAAGGAGCAGATCATGAAAAGCAACGCGATAAAAGTTGGGGCGGAAAAAGCGCCC
>WQRS01000203.1 GCA_009786615.1 Treponema sp.
CGGATCATCGCGGTTAAAGTAATTTTCAACTTCACCGGAGTGTTGGCTTTCAAAGCGTATTTTCCCCTGCACATTATGCGATTTAACAGTGTACTCAATAANGAAAAGCGGCAAGCGCACAAAAGACGTCATCCGCTTAATTGTAATTTCNGCTTTTTTTCCGNCTGACGATGTCCAAATCAAAGACCGTTGTGTATAACCTTTTTTCATATCAAGCAGACGGTGATCATTTTCCGCTTTGCCGTCAAACATGGAAAAAAACTCCCCGTCCAAAAACAGTTTTATTGTCTGCGTATCGGCAATATTAAGAATAGTCTGTTTTTCTTCGATTAGGCCGCACAGTTTTTCCGCCTGTTCCATTCGCGCAAAATCGTAAAATCCGTTNATGTATGTTCCGCGGATGCTTTTCATATCAGGCGGATACGNTTCCTCAAAACAGCCGCGTACACCTATGTATCCGTTAGCGTTATGAAAAATNGCCTCNCCGAGCAAAAGCCCTTCCTGATCNAGCGGGATTTGATTTATTTCGTAACGGTACGCATCCATAAGATATTGTACTCCACTTTTTCTGTCACGCAAACATCCCCACGAGCGAACGAACATACTTATCAGCGCCCGGCAAAATATCCGGCGTTCCAAGCGCGATAACACGCATTCCGCCCGCTTTTGCCGCNTGAATTCCTGAAAGCGCATCTTCAAAAACAACACAGTTTGCAGGNGCTACGTTAATTGCTTTTGCCCCTTTGAGAAAAACCTCCGGATCAGGTTTNGCCTTTGAAACTGAATTGCCGTCGATAACCGCATCAAAAAGTTTTGCAATATCAAGCTTTTGAAGAATAAGCTGCGCGTTTTTNCTGGCTGATCCTAAGGCAATCCGTATNCCGTTTTCACGAAGGCGCAAAATATACGAATGCGCTCCGTGCATTATTGAAGTTTCGTCAAGCGAAGAAAGGTATTCCACATACCAGGCGTTTTTCTTGTCTTGAGCTTTTTGCATTTCATCAGGCGTCATAGTCTTGTTGCCGATCTCAAGCAGTATTTCCAATGAGCGCTGACGGCTTACCCCTTTAAGCCGTTCATTGTCAGCCTCTTCAAAATCAAACCCCAGCTCACAGGTTAGACGTTTCCACGCGAGGTAGTGATACCCTGCGGTGTCAACTAAAACGCCGTCAAGGTCAAAAATTGCCCCTTGAATGTCAATATCATTAAACCCGAAAAGATAATCAGTCCGCTCAAAAGGATCTGTGAATACCATACATCCTCCCTAATAAATTTTTGATGTTTTGGTGATCTTATAACTATCATAAAAAAATCAAGGTGAAATGTGAAGCCATTGAATTACTCTANGAGATAACCCGCTTGACTTTTAAAAATCTACACAATAAAATACATTTGTCTGAATCAGATCAATGGCTGCTACATCAAAGGCAAATCTTAACTAAGGATGATTTTGAAATGAAAGATACCCAAGTAAACACTTCCGCACAGAACGATTCTGATCTTAAGCTGAAACTTTTTTTTGGTTTATTTACTTTAGCCGTATTAGTTATTTCTTCGGCAGCTGTAGTTAATTTCCTGTTTTACGAACCAATAATGATGCTGGCAGCTTTTGTGTTCATTGTTGCCGCTCTGTTTGCTTGTACAGGTTTTGTTGTTTATCGTAGAATAAAACAGGGAAAGCGAAAAATATTTTACGAGGGAATGCATTTGATCATTGACTCAATGCCAATGGTTTTNACAATGCTTGACAAAAACGGAAATCCTGTTTATTGCAACGATGCGGTTGTGAATATGTTTAATTTGAACACAAAACAGGAATATTACGGAAAATTATTTGCTGAACTCTTGCCGGAATTTCAACCTGATGGAAAGCGTTCAGCAGAAAAAGCCGGACAGCATATAAGCACCGCCTTAAAAAATGGAACAGATAATTTCACATGGTGGCAGCAAATGGGAATAGGCAAGGAGCAATTTCCTTTGAATGTTACGTTAGTGAGTGTTCCTTTTTACGGGGAAAGTAACGTACTGGTTTTTTCACGGGATTTGCGCGATGAGTATAAAAAAAGCGAAATCGAAAGGGACTTAAAAGCCCGTATGCGGGCGGTAATGGACACTTCCCCNATGCTCTGCACAATTATGGATGTTGAAGGCAATGTATTGGATGTCAATCAAGCGGCGGAAACAATTTTTGGNATCCCTGACAAACAGATGTTTGCGGATAATTTGCATGACTTTCTGCCTGAGTTCCAGCCGGACGGATCGCCCTCTTTTGCCTTTGGAGTAAGAACACTTGAAAAAACTCTTAGGGAAGGCTATTGCCGCTACGAATTTGTGTACCAGTACAAAGGCGGACAGCCCGTTCCAACTGAAGAGATTCAGCGGCGCATTACAATTGACGGACGCGANTTAATNATTTCTTACAGCCGCGATTTACGCGAATTTCTTAAGAGCCAGGAAATTGGGCGCGCGGCACAAANAAAAGTTACCGACATGATGGAACGGCTTAATACGCATCTGGAAAGCCAGGCAACTGCAATTACTGAGTCGGCTTCCGCCATTGAGGAAATGATCGCCAGCATTCAAACGGTCGCCAACACATTAAGCAAAAATTCACAAAATGTGCAGGAGTTAAAATCGGCTTCGAATGTCGGACACACCAGCCTTACCGAAGTTGTGATTGACATTCAGGAAATCGCCCGCGAGTCTGAATCGCTTTTGGAAATAAACGCCGTAATGGAAAGTATCGCAGACCANACAAATCTTCTTTCAATGAACGCCGCGATTGAAGCAGCCCACGCCGGGGAATACGGCAAGGGTTTCGCTGTTGTCGCCAGCGAAATTCACAAGCTTGCGGAATCCTCAAGCGAGCAATCCACCACAATCGGCATGGCTCTTAATAAAATTAAAGGGGCAATCGACAAGATAAAGCGTTCAACTGACAACGTNATGAACAGGTTCAATGTNATTGATACCGGAATAAAAACCGTAGCAACNCAGGAAAACAGCATAATGAACGCTATGGCAGAACAGGGAGCAGGAAGCTCACAAATCCTGCAAGCCATAGCNCAGGTGAACGAGATCACCAGTCAAGTAAAAGATGACGCGGCNAAAATGATCGAGGCTGCGGCAAATTTGGANACCTAAGGAATNACTGATTAATTTTGTTCTTTGTTCAGTGATTCCTTAAAAAAGACTGGAGCGNTCACACATTAACCCGGNGGCCATGTCATAAAGCGCCCGCCAAAGATGTGGCAGTGAAGGTGGTTAACTGTCTGTCCTCCATCGGACTTACAGTTGACCACAAAACGCGCGCCTTTTTCGCCGCAGCCTGCGCTCTTGGCTATTTCTTGCGCCTTGAAAAACAACCGCCCCAAGAGGTCGCTGTCTTCAGGGGCGACTTCCATGATGTTGGCGATGTGCTTTTTGGGAATTACCAGCAAGTGCACNGGNGCTTGAGGTCTTATATCGTCAAAAGCCAGGACATCGTCATCTTCGTATACCTTGTTCGCAGGTATTTCACCTGCAATGATTTTACAAAAAATACAATCACTCATGTGACAAGTATACCATTACTTATTACAAAACGCGAAAAAATA
>WQRS01000204.1 GCA_009786615.1 Treponema sp.
GGGTTATTGCACATTATACGGCGACACCGCAGGCGCGCTTGCCCCCATTGGCGCGCTTTTCAAAACTGAGGTTTTTGCGCTTTGCAGGCATATCAATGAGCGCACGATAGCCGCAGGCGGCAAATCCGTGATTCCGCAGGCGATTATTGACAAGCCGCCGTCAGCGGAATTGCGCCCGGACCAAAAAGATTCAGACAGTTTGCCGCCGTATCACGTTTTGGACGAGATTTTGCGCCTGCATTTGTGCGAAGGGCTTTCGTGCCAGGGCATTATCGAAAAGGGATGGGACGGCGAACTGGTAAAAGGTATTTTCAAAACGGTACAGGGCGCGCAGTTTAAGCGCCGCCAGATGCCGCAGGTGTTAGAGATTCCGCCCGCTTAAGCTACGGTGCCGCGCAAAAGCCGCGGCGCAGCGCTCCAAAGCCGTTCCAGCTCAAAAAAAGCGCGGGCGTTTGCGCTCATCAGATGCACAACGATGCTTCCCATGTCCAAAAGGCACCACTCATCGTTTTGTCCTTCAATCCCGCTCAAACTGCCTGAACTAAGCTTCGGACGCCTTGAACGGCGCAGAATCTCTACATCCCGCTCAATCGCGAAATCTTTCATGTGCCGCTCCAAACCCGAAAGGTGCGTCCCGCTTGTTACCGTGGCGATAACAAAAAAATCAGTCCAAAAGTTAAGCTTTCTCATATCCAGCACCGTTACTTCTCCTCCGTTGTGATCTTCAAGGAGTTTCCCGATTTCCAACGCAAGAGCGGCCAGATCAGTCTGCNACAAATCGCCCATCAAAATCACTTCCCAATATAAGTATAAAATCCGAATGCCGTGAAAAATTGTTAAACTCAAAACCGTGCGGGTTGTAGGGGGAATAAAAGTGGATGTTGCGGCTGCGGATGATATCACCAAAAGCCACCGCCATCTGACGATGCCCCGAACGGTCGATGATGAGGGTGCGCCCGTGGTCGTTGCGGTCGGCGTTGCCCACCGAAATCACGTCAAAGCCGAAATCGCTGATGAGTTCGGCGGTGCGGGCGGCAAGCCCNACAGTAGTTGTCCCGTTCAAAACTTCCACCGTGAAAACGCGGTCNACCATTAAGTCATCGTTTGAACGCAGGAGATTGCCAATCGTGTGGCGCACGACNTCCCTAATCAGCGTACCGTTCGCGTGCGGAAAAAGCAATTCCTGCCCGGAAACCTCAGTCAATATTCCCCGCACCGCCTGAATGCTTGAGCGGTCAACATCAATTTGGGCAAGCTCATTAAAAAGTCTTACCCTCATGCGCGTACTTGCGCTGCCTGAAAACTGCGCGTGAAAAAGGCGCGACATACGCGGGTGCTGGAGGGTAGCNTACTGCTCNCCAATCCGCCTGATAAAACTCATAAAAAACTGCTGGCGGCGGCCGCTTACGATTTCAGGGTGNTCGCCTTCCAATTGGTATGTGGCAAAAATTTGCGCCTTTGCCCCGTCCAAAACCGTGCGCCCTGAGGGAAAAAGTATATGCCCGTAATAATACACATTCACAGGTGAAGGGATGAACACTTCAACGCCGCGCAGAAGGTCGGTGAGCCTGCCGAGGTTTTCAATCGGTATGGCAAACGAAAACGGGATGTCTATCCCCAAAAGCCGCTCAAGTTCAGCGGTGTAATGACCAAGGCGCGGAGGGTCATAAACCGAAGCGATACGGTCAACGCGGTTGATGCGGGGGATTAGGGAGCCGAGGTTTGCCGGAACGTCAAAAACCGCTGCACGTCCTGTGGCGGGGTAAAGGATCAGCACGTATGAAGAAAACGGTCTGCCGTCTTTTTCGATGACAAACAGCGTGTTAATTACACCGTCACCGGCAATCGAACGCTCTATGGGGTCAAAGCGAAAAGAATCTATTGCCAATACAACGCCCCCGCCCAAAAGCACCGCGATAAGCGCTAAAAGCAGAAAACTTGCGTCAATTTTCTTCTTTACATTGTTCATAAGCTGTTCCTTTTTTGCATTGCCGCCAGCAACTTTTTTGTGCCGGCAGAAAGATTGACATCCCGTGACACAAGATGAGCCACAGTGCTGTCAAAAACCGCCTTAAAAAGTGTGTCTAAATCGGCGCTCATAGACAATTCCCGAAGTTCGCTGTCAATAACGCGGCTTACTTCTATTTTGTCGGCAATGTACACTGCTTTCGCAAGCTGTCCCATGTCGCGGCTCCCCGTTGTGTGACATCGAATCGCCTCAAGCACATCGTGGTCGCTTATGCCGTACTTACGCTTGACCAAAACCGCCGCCGCCCTGCCGTGCAGAAGACCGGGCTTTTCCTTTTCCACCTTGGTCGAGCCGCTTCCATCGGCGTGGGCAAGGCGCACGAGGTCTTTTTCGCTTGCCCGTTTGCAAATATCATGCGCAATCCCCGCCAGATAGCCCTTTTGCGCGTCAAGCCCAAAGCGCTGACAGAGATCCCACGCCATAAGGGCGGTGTTGCGGGAGTGCAAAAAACGCGCGGGGCTTAAAACCGAGCGGGCGTAATTTTCCACCTTCGTGATGGTTTCCAACAANACAGTTCCGCCGCGCTCGCCTTCGCGCTTACCGTTATGCTCATCGCCGCGATTNCCGCTGCGCTGGTCGCATGCATCCTTTGATGCCGTGCGGGAAAAGCCATACAAAGAACGGTCTTCTATCAGATAGCGGGCNCCGGANGGAACAAGGTAGCGCCAGTTTTGAGATGCGCTGATTTTTTCCCGCACCATACGGGAAGAAACGTTTATAATCTCGTTGTCAAGCGCCGTATACTTATACGCAAAGGCGGCAAGGGCAGATTTCCCCGCCTGCGTATCTGCCAATCTGCCTGCGATGATAAAATCCACAAGCTCAGCAATTTCATCAGGCTTCTGCCACTGGTCAAAGGTTGCGGCAATGTCGTCCCCAAGGATCAGCCCNGGTTTCCCGCAAGGTTTGTAGCGCTCAATAATCTGGTGGATGGTGTCGATGGTGAACGAAAGNCCNTGACGGCGAATCTCGCAGTCGTCAAGAGTCAGGCGCGGGTCGCCGGGGATCGAAGCGGCAAGCATTTCCATGCGATCTTGCGGGGATGCGCCTTCAGCCCCCACCTTAAACGGCGACTGAAACGTTGGAACGAGGATGATGCGGTCATAATTCAGCATTGCCAGCACCGCATCCGCTAAATAAAGATGTCCAATGTGGATGGGGTTAAAACTCCCGCCAAGTATTGCAAGCTTCACTTTTGCACATCCTCCCCAACCATGGTTCCTAAAATGCCCGCCAGTTCCGCAATGCCTGATCCTGAAAAAACCGAAATCCCTACAACCTGCTCATCCGCGTATTTCGCTTTTAATTCCTCAAGCCGCTGTCTTGCGGAAACGCCGCCGCCATCCGCCACATCAGATGCCGCTGAATCTGCTACGGCATCCTCCACGTCCATTTTGGTGGCGACAATCACGCGGCGTTTTTCGGTAAGTTCCTGAGAAAACGCATTGAGTTCTTTAAGAAGAATATCAAACGCCTCTTTATAATTATCGTCTCCCACATCAATAAGAAAAGCAAGAACAGCGGTGCGGGAAATGTGCTTCAGAAAACGGAT
>WQRS01000205.1 GCA_009786615.1 Treponema sp.
TCCCACGCAAGAAAGCGATCTGCCGCCACAGATCTCGCAATTCCAAGTGTGCACGTTTTTTGCGCCCATTGGCTTGCCACAATTTGCGAAGGAAACACAAAGTAAACATTTCTGTTTGTTATATGTTCCTTTATTACGCAAATAACCGGATTCATAAACTTTAAATCTCTTTGCCGCTGTGCTGTTTGGTTAAAAACAAAGTGCGCAGGTTTCGATTNCAGGCATCTAAATCAAACTCACTTTCCGCCGANAGAACTCCGGCTCCCGCAACACAGCGGACAAGTTTATTTGTATGGTTTTCGCTGTGCGAAGAAAGCGTAATTTCAATCGTTTGAGTTTCATTATATTCATAGCGCAGTTGGGAAATGTTTGCAGTTTCAAAATCTCTAATTCGAGTGTTTATGTTTAAAGCTCCGGTAAAAAGTCTTTTTTGAAAACTAATAATTTTTTGCGATTTTCCTTCTTCTTTTTTCGGAACATTCTCCGCATAAAACTTAAATTCCTTATTACCGTCTTGAGAAAAAACAACGTGAATTATTTGGTGGAGATCCCAAAGCGTACAATTTTCACTTATAACAATTTTTCGCCACACATCACTTCCTGATATACTTAAATGTATGAAGCGATGCAAAAGAGATGAAGAATTATTACCCGCCCTAATCAGTGTTAATTTGGTGCGCCGAAAGCTATCCAGCGATTCATCAATCAATTCTTTTATGTCTTCATAAGTTTCGATCATGCTGTCAAGCGAACTATCCATCGCATCAAGCTCTGTTTCCTCAGGCGGCTGATCGCTGTTTAGATCTTCCATTATCGAAGCTGTGTGCGTTTGCATTTGTGAAAGAATAATGAACGTGTGGCGGGGAAGCCACGAAAGGTCAATGTCGCCTTTGCGCAGATTTGCGACCAAATCGATAATGGCAGTATGCAATTCACCAACCCGCAGTCTCACAGATCCCATAGAATTATCCACAAAAGGATTGTACGTTTCGCGGAATTTTTCCAGAACGCTTTCGATGTACCATGCTAGAATATTTGAATCATGGCTTTCAAGTTCTAAACTTGGCGGAACAAGCCGCGTGATGATCTTAAAAGCATCATCCTCGCCTCGGTGCAGACCGTCACGCGCATAAGACTGGATCACATATTCGGAAGCCGGAATATTAAACTTGTGCAGTATTTCTTCGACAGGAGTTTTATCAGGGCGCGTATTACTTGAATCCAATTCTTTCAGATCAGGAATTTCCTGCCCGGCATACCAAAAGCGCGTCTCAATTCCATACGAAGTAATCTCAATTTTATCAGTTTTCTGAAAAAGAAATTCCTCAAGCGAATATGCCGGTAATTTTTGCATCCGCTCCTTTCCATACCAATACGCATACGTAAGCTGCTCTTCGGTGCTGGAAGCCGTGCCAAGATGGGCAAAGGATTTTTCAAGACCGTCCTCTGCCGCTTCAAGCCACGCCTGAAGTTCGCTTTCGCTCCATTCGTCCTTGCCGACTTTCTGCAGCGCAAAAATCCCTTTTTTCCAATCCAGCGTTAAAACTTTAAAACGGTCGCCGGGCACAAAAGCTGCCTCGCGGTAAATGTTGCGCATATCAAGCGTTTGAATGGAAACCTCAGGCGGATCGTCGTAAGGGTCGCTGTTGAAGGCCGCCTCGTTTTCGTCATTGTCGCGGGCAACATACTGCGGCGCGTACTCTTCACCGAAAATGCTGTAAAACGGATAAAATTCTTCAGGCGATCCCTCACTTGTCGTGTACGGAACTTTAGCGCCCATCCAGACGAAAGAGTACTCATTTGGAAGCAAAGCGGGGTTGGCAAACGGCGCGCAGCGGTGCCCGGGAATAAGAATACCGTTGACCAACTCCAGGCGGCTTGGGCTTATGACAAAAGGAAGGTTCTCAAAAAAGCCTCTCCGCGAAAGCCAGCGGTTTTTGCCGGCCGGGAAAGCCAAATTGCGCAAGTTAATGAGCGCCGCCGTTTCAGCCGCCAGTTCATCGGCGTGCGAAGGATCGATGTTAAGCAGGTACGAAGCTGCCTCGAACAGCGAAAAAGTTCCCGCCGTGTTATCGAGAAAATCATAAAGGTGCTCTTCCTGGTTCGCAGTCATTTGAGGTTCATTATGCCCTTATGCGCCATGTTTCGCAAGCCATATCGAGTCCGGTGAGTCAAAATGACACTAAAATGGCACGAAAAGAGCATTTGTGTCATTTTGACGCGCTTGGTTTTCTGAATTTCCATGAACGCGTTCATTTTCTGACCAAATTGTCAATGAAAATGCCATACATAGTCATGCGGAGTGGCAAAAAACCGCAAAAACCGGTTAAAAATCATTTTTTCCCTGAAAAACGAAAAGTTGGCACGTTTCTTGCTAGTATATAAGTGTTAGCGGGAAAAAACGCAGACGCCATTATAGGCTGTCAGCCTATGGGTAGCGCCTGAACGAGGGCAAAAAAACCCAGGGTCTGTGAAAAAACAAACCGCTGAACAGGAGAAAGAAATGAAACAAGTTACCTTTTATCGTCCGCGCTTTTTGGAGAACACTCTGAGCGATTTTGATCGCTACCTCGATTCGTTTTTCGGGGACAATTTCCTTGCTCCGGCAACTCGCGCATTCAACCGCTCACCTTCGGTTGATATACGAGAAACCGAAAATGCTTATGTCCTTGAGGCTGAGCTCCCGGGCTTTGATGAGAAGGACATTGAAATCCATCTCGATGGAAACACACTTACCATCCAGTCAAAAAAAGAGGAGACTGCCGAAGGGGAAACGGCACAGGATAGCGAAAATTCCGGTGCAGATCGCGGCTACTTGGTTCGTGAGCGCAGGACTTCTTCCTTTTGCCGCTCGTTCAAAATGCCTGAAAATGCGGATCGCGAGGCAATTAGCGCTTCGTTCAAAAACGGCATTCTTGGCATGGAGATCGCAAAAAAGCCTGAAGCNCAAAAACGCGTAATTCAGATCACGGCGTAAAATAGCGCAGGAAAAGCACACTTAAATCGCAAAAGNTTTAAGTGTGCTTTAAGTTTTTTATGCAACACCGGAAAAGCAATTTAAGTAAAAATCATTCTTCACCGCTGGCATCCAAGACCTGGAAATCAGTTATGACCAAGCCTCCGCCGCGCAAGCCGGGTGCTCTTGGGGGTGGTATACGCACAAAATACTCTTCAGGATAATGGTATTCCTGATTATATCTTATTACGAATATTCTGCCTCTGAACGTATTCCTGCTAATGGCATGATCCCTTATGGAAACAAAAAGCTCATCGATAGTTAAGCCGTTAAATGGTGAGAAAGGTCTTCCATGGAGAACATCCTCCATCTGCCCTAAATTGGAATGCATTTTTTCTATATCGTATGTTAGCGCAGGCTCAACACCCGGCAACACCGTAACGGTTACGGGGATTGTCGGGCGATAATTGGAGGATTGTGCTGTAAACTGNTAGGCATCTATACCCAGTGCTTCCCATGCTGCCATTCTTGAATCGAGTTCAGCCAAAATGTTAGCCAAGTCCGAAGATTCATTATCGACAGTACAGGAAAGCATAATTACTGCCACAA
>WQRS01000206.1 GCA_009786615.1 Treponema sp.
TGAATATATGGGTTGATAAAGAAGGTTTTTTTTACCTTGAAGGAATAATAATCAGCGCGGATGCCCTTGAGTATAGTATCGCGGAAGTTTACATTAACGCTGCTCATACGCGCATCCACATTATTGCAGACCGCGATACTCATTTTGTAAATGTACACAGAGTACTTGAGATTTTACAGCGCCTTGAATTCCCCCAGGTTAGTTTTGTGGTGGGTCATGAATAATTCAAACACGGTGAAAACAAAACTTTTTATTTTCGCTTTGGTCACGGCTTTACACGCGGCACTTATTTTGTTTGGTGGTTTCCAAACAGAATCAGACCAGCGTTCCGAACCTGCCGCCGGAAATATGATGCGGCTTGTGAACGTGCAGGAAGCCGCGCCGCCGCCTGCTGCTGTGCCGCCCGCTGTCTTGCAGCCGCAAGAAGCAGTGCAGGAAGCGGCGCAGTTAATGCCGCTGATGGAAGTCTTGACTGCGACTGAAGAAGCAGGTGCCGCGGCAACTATACCGGCGGCTGAAGCGGCCTTGGCGGCTATACCAACGTCGGTAATACGTCCGGGTGAGTATCTCCCTTTGCACCGAATTAGTTCACTGCCGCTTTTGCCGGAAGATGAGATCGCAAGGGCAATTGTTTACCCTGCATTGGCACGGAGATTAAATATCGAAGGAACTGTCCTTTTGGAATTCTTTATAGACCGGTACGGGACAATCACCCGAACACTTGTGATAAGGGAAACTCCTCCAAACCGCGGTTTTGCAGAGGCGGCACTAAATGCGTTTAGGGGAATAAAAGCCACAGTGCCCGCAAAGGTTGACGGGGTTCCTGCGGCAGTGCGCTTTCATTACAATTTGCGTTTTACTTTGCGATAAGGCAAACAACGTGAGCTTCCACAGCTTCTGAACGTCCGATTTCGCCTAAGCCTTCGTTTGTTTTCCCTTTCACAAAAATCAGGCTTTCATCTACATCAAGCGTTTGCGCGAGGCTTTGTCGAATAAGGCTGCGGTAAGGAAGAATTTTTGGCTTTTCGCAGGTGATAACACAATCGAGGTTTGAAAGCCTAAAGCCCTCGCCGCGCACTTTCTCCCATGCGCGCTTTAAGAGAACAAGTGAATCGGCATCTTTCCATTCAGGATTTTCAGGCGGGTACAGTTCGCCAATGTCGCCAAGACCCGCCGCTCCCAACAGAGCATCTGTTACCGCGTGGGAAAGCACATCGCCGTCTGAGTGGGCGTCTTCCCCCTTCTCAAAAGGAATCTCCACGCCGCCAAGCAGAAAACGCCTTCCGGCTTTCAAGCGGTGTATATCCTTTCCAAATCCAACCCGCATAATTTTTTTCTCTCCCGCCTGCAAATCTTCATGGTAGGTGATCTTCTTGTTTTCCATGTCGCCTGAAATTACCGCAACATCACCTGAAAACTTTCCCCAAATTTCTGAATCGTCAGTGTACTCAGTTTTTTTTGCCGATTCCTGTTCGGCGGCTTTTTTATGGGCGGCAAAAAGAGGCGCGTATTCAAAGCCCTGCGGCGTTTGTGCCGCATAAATGTTTGCGCGCTTTAAGTGGCGTTTTATGAGAAAAATCTGCGCCTCTTCCGCAGAGCCTTTTTTTGAAATAATTTCTTTCGGTGTTTCAATAAGTGAAAGCGCAGGAATTGCCGCCTTAAACGTAATTGCGGCGTTTATTACCCGCTCAATCAACTGAAAACTCACCCACGGCCGCGCGCCATCGTGAATAAGAACATGCGAGGGGTTTTGTTTTTGCAAGTGTGAAAGCGCATTAAACACAGAAGCTCTGCGGTTTTTGCCGCCGCCGACAAACTCAATGCGGCGGTCAGAGCGCAGTTGCTCAGGCAAAAGCGCCCCGGCTTTTTCTTCGTCCCCGGGCGGCACAACAATGATGATGCGGTTGATACGTGAAGATGCCGCGAATGCCAAAACCGAACAGCCAAGCACCGTAAAAGGCTTTNCCGGCATCAGCAGGTATTCCTTTTTCACGTTTTCCATTCGGCTTGAGCTACCTGCGGCGCAAATGACTGCGGCAATGGAAATCGGCATTATGCGTTTTCTGGAATCCGGAATTACCCGGTTTCCTTGTCCGCTTCAAGGCGGGAAAAAATCAGTGTTTCCACTTCTTCTTTGTTTTTGCGCAGCGAACAGGAAATTTCATCTTCAAGTAATTTTAATGCTGAATCGTACAGTTTTCGTTCCAAAATGGGCAGTTCTTTTACTTTGCTCCGGTGATACAGAGAACGGACNATCATCGCAATGTCCATTATGGTTCCCTTTTTCAGAAGATCCATGTTCATTTGGTAACGCAGNTTCCAGTCGGATGGGATGGTTTCATACTCCTCACCGATAAGCTCAAGCGCTTTTAAAGCTTCGTCCTTGCCTACAATNGGTCTTATGCCAAGCCCTGCTGCCTTATCCACNGGAACCATAATCGTCATGTCGGANACTTCAAGGTAGATCACATAGTAAAGAACCTTTTCGGTTTTGAAGTTTTTTTCCTCAATAGATCTGACCACCCCAACACCTTGGCTGGGATATACAATCCGCTGATCCACTTGATACTTCTTGGGCATCTTACTCATGTTTTTCCATCATATCATAAAAATAAACAAATGTTAATGCTGCAATATTTTTCATTGTTATTTTTTCCCTGAGTGAAGCACAAATTCCATTTGGCTTGCTTTTTGCTTAATCAGGTTATACCACAAAACTTTTTTCTTGGGGATTTCCGGGCTCCGCCGTCCCATGGCTTTGAGTTTTTCGTAAACGGTAACGGCGTTTTTTGCCGCCTGCCACGCTTTTAAGTAGTTGTCGTGGAAAATGTGGATCGCNCGNCTTTCAATTTCCTTGTCGATNTTTTCGATGTACGACTTTAAAAGAAGGTCGTATTTNTCGGTAATGCCGCGCAGGTAATCAAGAATAAGTCTGTCGAAGTGTGGTATTTGCTCAGAAAGCGTGATAAACGTTTTAAGATAATTGACAGCAGCCGAATAATCCTCATCAGTCACATAAGATCTTAATGCGCTGCGGCAAATCTGAACGTAAGACTCATTTGCTATTGTCTGCATCCCACTTATCGGGGTTGAGGGCGATATGGAAAACTTTGGCATTACCTGCGCTGTTTTTGAAAGAAGCGCCATTAAATCTTGGAAGATTCGCTGTTCCCAAAGGTTTTCCTTTGTGGAGGAAAAAAGCTGAGTCATTTCCGCGCTGACTTTAAGCTTATATTTATCCGCCTCCTGAAAAATAACTTCGCATGACGGAATCTGGACACCCTTAAATTCAATCTGCCCTGTATCCAGAAAACTTATGGCGTTGCTTCTAAAAAGCGGGCTTTTATCCTTTTCGTTTTCTTTCATGAAGTTCATTTGAACTTGCTTTGCAATCATTATTCGGGATTCTTTTCCGGAAAGCTCATTTGCACGACTTTGTAAGCGCGCGCCGGAATTGAGCAGGAAACCAGCAAGATTTCCCTTTTCTGTGATAATAAGCGGGCTTTGAGTGTTTCCGCCAGTGATACCGGCGGAAACCTTAAAAACAGGCAGCGCATCGGCGT
>WQRS01000207.1 GCA_009786615.1 Treponema sp.
CCAGTTCCTCTGAAATCGTGTACTTCATCAATAAAACCGCTGTTTCTGAAAGGATGCGGCTTTCGTCTATTTTTTCGCCCAATAGTTCTGCAAAGCGGGAACGCAGGTTTTCCTTTATCGACGTTTCGACTTCAGGTGCATAAGCGCTTACCGTCCTCACAGCTTCATCAAGAATTCCAAGATGGGCAAGTATATCTTCGCATGTATTTCTGCCTTCGCGCTCGCGCTCTGTGGCAAACTGATCCGATGCGGCGGAAAGCACAGGCTCGATGAGCGCACGGTACTTTTCTGCATCCCGCTTTACTTCGGTTTCAAGCACGCCTTCAAGTGAGAGGATCATCGTAAGGCTTGGTTCCTCCCGCAAACCCAAAGTGTCAGCCAAACCCCTGATTGCTTTCTCGTATTCCACCGCCGCGTTTTCGTTCACGACTACAGTTACAGGTGCATCCTTTTCCTTTACCCTGATACTGACTTCCACTTTTCCTCTGCTGAAACTCTTACCTATATATTCGCGTACCTGCATCTCAAGCGGCGAAAGCCACGGCGGAAGATACACCGACAGATCCAAAAAGCGGCTGTTGTGGCCTTTGATTTCCACAGAAACAGTCGTGCTGCCGCTTGAGGATTCGCGGTATGCGTAGCCGGTCATGCTTTTCATAAAGCGCCCCCTGCGTTGCGGCAGTAAAGGTCAAAAAGTTTTTTCCCAAGCCGCCAATTGTCCCCCGCCCCCATCGTTAAAAATAAATCGCCGGGTTTAAGGATTTGCATTAAAGGTTCTGCCGCCTGGTCAGGTTCGTCAATGTACAAAACACGGTCACTTGAGGATGTCCCGCCAAACAATTGGTGAGTCTTTTCAAACAGCGTCCTCCCGTCCACACCGCCAGAGTAAACTTCGCGGGCGGATGCGTAAATCTTGTGCAGCACAATCACATCGGCTTTTTCAAACGAGGCGGCGAACTGGTCAAGAAGTGATGCTGTGCGNGTGTAGGTGTGCGACATAAANCTCACCACAAGGCGGCGGCGGGGATAAAAATCCTTGATGCCTGCAAGGGTGGTTTTTATCGCCGTTGGNTGGTGAGCGTAATCATCCATAAAAAGAATCCCGCCTGCNTCNCCCAAAATCTCTGATCGCCGCCTGGAACCGGAAAACCCCTCCAAAGCCTTACGCGCACCTTCCCGCCTTGCCTCATTCCAGCCGCTATCTGCCTCACCGCCGAATTCCTTCCGCACAAGTGAAGCGGTAAGCGCAAGGGCAGCTGCCGCATTTACGGCGGTGTGTTTCCCCGGCACGCGAAGGTTAAGGGGAAGCGGGAACGATTGAAGGCGCATCACGGCCTTTTCGTCCGTAACTTCATACGACTCAATGCGGTAATCGCCTTNCGCGCTGAAACCGTAGGGAACTAACTGTAACCGCGGCATTTCCTTTTTCAGTAAAGAGGCAACTTCTGATGCCCCGGAATCATCAGCGCAGTAAATCAGCTCGCCATCNGGCGGAAGCCGTCTTCCGTAGTCCAAAAAAGCGTCCNTAATGTCATTGAATGTCGGAAAGCAGTCTTGATGGTCGCTTTCAACACTGGTGAGTATNATTCTCTGGGGGCAGAACGAAAGAAAATGGCGGCGGTACTCGCAGGTCTCGGCGACAAAGTATTGCGCGCCAAGATTCAAAACCGAGCGCCCGCCGAATGCTGACACGGCGCTTCCCGCCAAAACCTGCGCGGGCAACCCTACCCCTTTTATGAGCGCCCCCGCTAAAGCCGTTGTTGTGGTTTTGCCGTGAACGCCTGTAATGCCTGACGAATCAAAAAGNGATGAATACGCGCCCAAAGCGTCTGTGTATTTGTACATGGGAATGCCAAGCTTGAGCGCCTGGGCAACTTCGGNGTTNCTTTCATGCGAATACGCGGCGGAATAAATTACCACATCCGGAAGGTCATCACCGCTGTACGGCGGCGGGCTTTCCCGCACGCTCATTCCGTTCCCGTCAGGAAGTTCTGACGCATGAATGTGGGAAGCGTCAAAGGATTCATGGTAGGGGATCCCAAGTTCTTTAAGTATTGCGTCGGTGTAAAAAACTTCCCTTGTGTCCGAGCCTGATACCGCAATTCCCCGCCCGTGCATGAGTTCGGCAAGGGCGCACATTCCAGAGCCTTTTATGCCGATGAAGTAGGCGCTGCCGCCGCGGTACATCATATCTTCAAGTATAGTTGAATCCATGCGTTATATGCTATAAAAAAAATATGGTTGCTTCAACACCTTTACATGACCGGGGGAACAATCCGTTCAGAATTTCCTCCGATGTATATGACTGGCTTTCGACTTTTGCAAACCTTGAGCGGGGGCANAATATAAAGAACTTCGGGCTTGATAGAATTCGCGCTCTTGCCGAACTTGCAGGTCATCCTGAAACTTANGCACCNAGCATACACATGGCAGGGTCAAAAGGCAAAGGCTCGGTCACAGGCATGATCGCCGCGATCCTTTCGGCAGGCGGCATCAAAACCGCCCGTTACGCTTCGCCGCACGTAAATGACTTTCGGGAGCGGATAACACTGGCAGGCGACTTTTTTGGCGAGGATGTTTATTCCGATGCCGGCAACGAACTTCGGCGAATTGTCGAAGGTTTACCCCAATCGCCTTTTGCCCCGCTGTTTGGCCGGTCTTGTGAAAACGGCGAAGAGGCGAGTTTTTTTGAGCTTGCAACCCTGTGGTTTTTCCTCTGCGCCCGCCGTGCGTCCTGTCAGGCGATGGCGGTTGAAACGGGCATGGGGGGAAGGCTTGACGCGACAAACATTGTTGACCCGCTTGCCTCTGTAATCACGATAATAGAGCTTGAGCACACCGAATATCTAGGGAACACGATAGCCGCTATTGCGGGTGAAAAGGCGGGCATTATCAAACCGGGGCGGCATGTCTTCCTTGCCGAGCAGAATGAGGAGGCGCTGGCGGTTTTTAAGGAACACGCAGAGCGCAAAAAAAGCCCATTGTTGTATTTCCCGGAACACGCGGAAGTACATGATATACACCTAAGCCGCGACGGCGTTTCGTTTACGCTTAAGATGCGCGGTCAAACCCTTGAGCACCTTACCGTGCCTATAGCGGGCAAAGTGCAGGCGTACAACGCGGGGCTTGCCGTGCTTGCGCTGAAAACCGTGTACCCCGACATCAGCGAGCAAAGCATAAGGCAGGGGCTTTCAGGCTTCACCCTGCCCGCCCGTTTCCAGCGGCTGTGCGTAAACCCGCCGGTGATTGTTGACGGGGCTCACACTCCGGCAAGCGTGCAAATGTGCGTAGAGGCTTTTTCAAGCCTTTACGGGGAATCAGGTGCACTGCTTTTCGGCTGTGCTGACGGGAAAGACGTTTTGGGCATGGCAAAGGTTTGCCTTTCCCGCTTTTCCCGCATTATCATCACAACGCCGGGGACTTTCAAGAAAAGCAAACCCGAAGATGTTTATGCCACATTCAGCGGGGAGGCAAAAAAGCACTTCCGCGAATCGTCCGTTCATTTCATCCCCGACACAGCGGCGGCTGTCGACAAAGC
>WQRS01000208.1 GCA_009786615.1 Treponema sp.
CCGCCATGCGTTGCCTGTGGTAGCAGGTAGCGATCCCTATGCAACATCCAGCTCAAAGCCCTGCCACACTCGGGGGCTGCCGTACCGCCTGAGGTGGGATTCAAATATCTGTGTTATAAGAGCAACTAATTCCTTTTCCTCTTGCGCGCATCGACTCGGTTCACGTGTGCTCCACGCGTAATAGCCGCTGCGGCTTACCCCTAAATCTCTGGTCATCTTCGTAACGCTATATCGCTGTTGATGTTTGAGCATGAATGCATAAGCCGTTACCGGGGTTTCACGGTGAAGATGGCCATTGCTTTTTTTAGGATTTCGGCGGACTTCAGTCCGAAGTTTCACGTAAGTCTGCGACCTCTTTCCGCAGCCGGTACAACTCTTCGTCCCTTGCGTTCCCGCTTCCGGGAAATGCCTTGATGTTCCCTCCGTTTGAGGCTGCCCTTTTGGCTTGGCGCTGCCAGCGACACAGCATATTCACGTCAATTCCAAGGTCGCGCACTTGTCCGTTTTGCTTCTTCCCGATGTTTGGGCAAGCGCTATGGCTTGTTCCTTAAATTCTCTGCTGAATACTCTTCTTTCTACCATGATGTTCTCCTCATCTGGTTTATCATGGGCTTCTCTTTCTGTCTATCCTTTCGGAGGAGGGGCAATGCAGCACCTGAAGAAAAGCGCCTTGTCGAAGTTTTCCACCAGGCCATTGACTGTTACGAAAGGCGAAACTGGAAAGAAGCGATGGAAGCCTTCAGGGAATCCCTTTCAATTGAAGGTGAGGGCGGCAACGCTTCGGAAGTTTATCTCAAGCGCTGTCAGAGCTTCCTTACCAATCCGCCCGCGGAAAACTGGGACGGCGTATACAACTTAACGGAGAAGTAGGACGGAGAAGTAAAGTAATGTGGCGGAAAAGTGCGTCGTTACAGGCGCGCGTTTTTCCNGCCGCNGCTACACCGAGCCTTCGTAAACCAGCAGCTGCTTTGCGTCAAGCGTCACCGACAAACCGGATTCAAACTTGCGCGAGGCGTTTCTGATGTGGGTAAGCCAAACAAGCTGCGGGTTTATGTCGCGCAGTTTTTGCTCGCTAATTTCAGAAACGCCTTCGCAGACAACGCCGTTTACAATACGGATGATGGGCGTGTAGTCGTCAGTCAGCACCCTGCACACAAGAATCTCACCCCCGAAAGACATGATCCGTGACCGTGCTTCGGCTGGAGTGGAAGCGTGAATAATTCTCCCGCGCACGCGGGTGACTTCGGGGTCGGCGTATCCGCCGCCGCGCGAACGCCCAAGCACCGTTCCAAGGATAAGGACGCGGACGGTGTTTATCATGTTCGGGCTGTTTAGCGGCAACCCCGCAACAAGCATCACCTTGTCAGATATGCTTGCCGCACCTGTGTCGGACGCGACTTGCAGCGAGTTTTGTATCATCATTTCAGACTCTTCAACGTGAGCCCTGACGCAGGCCTGCACGCCCCAATATAACTGCATGGCGCGTTCGGCGCCTTTGTCGGTTGTCACAGCGAGGATGGGCTCATCAGGGCGGAAAACACTCAAGATGCGCGCGGTGTTGCCTGATCGCGTGGGCGTAAGGATCACTTTTGCTTTCACAGCCGATGCGATTTCCACACTTGATCTCGCCATGACAATGCCTAAGTCTTCTTTTGGGTTGTGTGCCAGCGAAAAGCATTCAGGGATAAACGCCTTCATCCGCGAACGGAACTCATCTGACCGCTCAACGGCGCGCGCTATCTGATCCATCGTTTCCACAGCCTCAACCGGATATGACCCAACCGCCGTTTCCCCGGACAGCATTACCGCATCCGTTCCGTCAAAAATCGCGTTGGCAACGTCGGTCAGTTCCGCGCGCGTGGGGCGTGGGTTTACTATCATCGATTCAAGCATCTGCGTCGCGGTTATTACAGGGCGTCCCATTTTGCGGCACTCGCTTATGATGTATTTTTGCACAAGCGGAATTTCCTCATGCGGGATTTGTACGCCAAGATCGCCGCGCGCTATCATAACGCCGTCGGCAAACAAAACTATGTCCCTGATATTTTCAACGCCTTCGGAACTTTCAATCTTTGCAATAATCTTTACCTGGGATTCCAGGCTTTCAAGATACTTTCTGATTTCAGTGATTTCGCGCGGGAAACTTACAAAACTTGCCGCGATAAAATCGACATGCGCTTCTACTCCAAAGGCAATGTCTTTTTTATCCTGTTCGCTCATAATCGGAAGCCCCGCGTGAACGCCGATAAGGTTGACGTTTTTTTTGCTGCCTATTGATGCGGAATTATGTGCTTTGCAGTGGATAACGCCGCCTTCGACGTTCACCACATCCAGCGCAAGAAGCCCGTCGGCGATAAGCACCTTGTGTCCGGCTTCAAGTTTTTCCGCGGCGTTTTCCCACGAGATTGAGATGTACGCAGGTTTCCCTTCCTCCGCCGCCTGTGTAAAGCCGCCGTCTGTGGTAACGATTACATCTTCACCTTTGTGGATGGTAACCTTGCCGTCATTTTTTACCATGCCGGTTCTGATTTCAGGTCCTTTGGTGTCAAGCATAATTGCAACCGAAACGCCAAGTTCGGCAGACACGCGCCTTACACGCTCGATAGATTCAAGGTGGCTTTCATGTGTGCCGTGTGAGAAATTAAGGCGGGCAATATTCATGCCTGCGACAATGAGATCACGGATAACCGCATCGTTGCCGCAGGCAGGACCGAGTGAGCAGACAATTTTTGTTTTTCTTTTGTTCATCACTTGTTTTTCTTTTTCTCCTGCATTTTCTTAAAAGCATCCGCGAACGGATTGTACATTGTGCCATCAGATTCACGCTTTTGGTTAAACTCACCATGCGGCTTTGCGAAAGGCGGCTTGCCCCCAGACGGCTTGCCGCCTGATCCAAAAGGCGGCTTGCCGCTTGAAGCCGCGCGGTCAGTTTTGCTTGCCGTGGCGGAGCCTGTAGCGGCAGAACTCACCGCGGCGGCTTCAGCCTTCTGCCCGCCTGATTTCATTCCTGCCTGTCCGCTTTTGCGCGTAAGGCTGATGCGCCGCCTGTCCAAGTCAAGCCCAATAATGGTGAACTCAAATACATCCCCGACTTTGACAATGCTCATCGGGTCTTTTACAAAAGTATCGCTTAATTCCGAGATATGAACAAGGGCGGTTTCTTTTATTCCCAAATCCACAAACGCGCCGAAATCGACCACGTTTTTGATTTTGCCTGTAACTTTCATTCCTTCTTTTAAGTCTTCAAAACTAAGCACGCCCTTTTGCATAATCGGTTTGGGATAGCCCTCGCGCGGGTCGCGGTTGGGTTTTTTTAGTTCTTCTATTATGTCGTTGATGGTGGTGTCACCGATTTGGTACTGCTCCTTGATCCTCGTGACCACGCTTGATTGCAGAGTGGCGGTGGTCGTGACAGTGCCGTCTTTTTGAAGCGCAGTTTTGATGTCCCGCGCCACAGCGTAATTTTCAGGATGCACCCACGTATTATCCAGCGCCTCGCCGCTTTCAGGGATTTTAAGAAAACCCGC
>WQRS01000209.1 GCA_009786615.1 Treponema sp.
GTTGCCGCGTTCAGGTCGGTGACGCTTCAGCCGCCCGGACAGTTTTCAAGAGCCGTTCAGCAGTGGGCTGCAAGAGGACCTGAACATATTTTTTCATGGCAGCAAAACGANATGCCNGAAGGTTTTGGCATGGGTACATTGGGACCGATTTTCCACTTGCTTGCAATGCAGCAGATTACCGTAGACGGCTTTGTGCAAATGTTTAGNGATGCGGTAGCGACACTTGCTCCGTAAGAAATTGGTTACAAGGATGTTTCAGGCGGTGAAAAGCCGCCTGAAATTTCACTTATAAAGAGGGCTATTTTTTTGGAAAATACAAAAAAGCGTAAACCAGCCGGTCAACGGCATTCGCCCATTTTTTTTATCTTTCTGTTCCCTTCGGTTTTCGCGTTTATTATGGTACTCGTTGTTCCCTTTGTTATCGGTGTGTATTACTCGTTCACCGANTGGAGGGTGCTAACCGGAGGAGCCGCTCCTGANTGGGTGGGCTTGCAAAACTATATTGCGATATTTCAGGACATTACGTTTCTTTACTCGTTTTTAATAACNACGGTTTATGCTGTTATTAACATTTTCATTTTAAACGTAGCCGCGTTTTCACTTGCGCTTTTGGTAACAAGCAAATTAAAACTTACCAAACTTTACCGCGCGGCTTTTTTCCTTCCCAACCTGATTGGCGGATTAATTCTTGGTTATATTTGGCAGTTTATTTTTAACAGCATTATCCCCCAGTTTGGACGCACTATAGGATGGGAGTGGCTTGCGAACACTCCGTTTCTTGGGAATCAGTATCTTGCGCTAATGGCAATAATNATCGTNGGNACGTGGCAGTATGCGGGTTATCTTATGATGATTTACGTTGCCTCAATTCAGGGCATTCCATCTTCACTGCCTGAAGCCGCCGCGATTGACGGGGCTAATTTTTGGCATCGTCTCAGGCATATAACATTTCCGCTGGTCGCTCCGGCGTTCACTGTTTCCATGTTCCTTTCACTGCTTTATTCGTTCAGGCAGTTCGATGTNAACATNGCGCTGACTGACGGAATGCCCGCAGGTATTTTTATGGGCGGCGCGGTAAGGACAACAGAGTTTCTGGCGTTAAATATTTTTACCACAGCTTTTACGTTCCGTGAAATTGCGCAGGGNCAGGCAAAAGCGGTTGTGTTTTTTATTACGCTGGTAATTATCTCGTTGATTCAAGTCAGAATCAACAAGCGCAGGGAGATTGAAATGTGATGGAAAGAAAAGATAAAGCATCATCCTTTTTGCCAAAAACCGCAAAAGAAATAGTTGCAATTGTGCTGTTTTTGCTCTACATGATTCCGTTTTTTATCGTGGTGATAAACGCCGCAAAACCGCGCCTGCAAATAATCACCGATCCGCTGGCGCTCCCTGAAAATTCCGAGTTGTGGCAAAANATNGTNCGTGTGTGGGAACATCCCCGCGTCGCATACGCATCATCGTTTTTTTCGTCCGTTTTAATAACCGTAGTTTCAGTTGGCTTGTTGGTATTGTTTTCCGCGATGGCGGCGTGGGTGCTGGTGCGGACAAAATCCAAACTTTCGTCCACAATATTTATGGTGTTTGTCGCCGCAATGGTAATTCCGTTTCAGGTGGTTATGTTCCCGCTGGTTTCGTGGTTTTCAGGCATTGAAAGCGCGATTGGTGTAAGTTCCGCCAGATCATCTGTGGTCGCTTACATACGGGTTATTTTTGCGTATCTGGGCTTTGGCTCTTCACTTTCAATTTTCCTTTTCCACGGTTTTATTAAAGGAGTTCCATTGGAGCTTGAGGAAGCCGCGCTCATAGACGGATGCTCAAAATGGCAGACGTTTTTCAAGGTTGTATTCCCGCTTTTGGCTCCGGTTGCGGTTACCGTAATAATACTCAAAAGCATTTGGATTTGGAATGACTTCCTGTTGCCGCATATGCTTTTGGTCGGCGGTCCTGTTCACATTGCCGCTTGCTGTCCGCGCTTTTGTCGGCGCGTTTGTAAGACAGTGGGAACTCATTCTCGCCTCCACATTGATGGCGATGATCCCCATCATCGTAGTGTTTCTGTTCTTGCAGAGATACATTATCAAAGGAATGGTGGAAGGTTCCGTAAAAGGCTAAAAGACAGCCGGAATTATCGTTTGCTCGCCTAATTGCTTAAATGTGCGGCTGCCGGATTCTGCGGTTTCTGTAGACTGTGTAGCCGTGCCTTTGTACATCAACGTGCAGGTGTGCGCCTTGGTAAGTGATTTTAAATTCATAACCGTCCCATTGTTCAGGGAGATTCGGCGCGAGGTAAAGCCCGTCCTCTTTAATGCGCAGACCGCCAAAGCCGTAAACAATTGCCATGTATGTTCCGCCCATATTAGCGGTGTGAATTCCGTCTTTAGTATTGCCATGCGTGTNAAACAAATCAAGTTTTGCAGAATCGCCGAAATATTCATACGCCTTTTCAGGCATTTTAAGCTTTGATGCCATAATGCTGAAAATAGCGGTTGAAAGTGAAGAATCGTGAGTGGTAATTTTTTCATAATACAAAAATGAGTTTTCCATTGTTTTCAGGCTTTGAAAATCTTCCAGAATAAAATGCGACATAACAGTGTCAGCCTGCTTGCAAACTTGGTGGCGGTATAAATAAAGCGGATGATAATTAAGCAAAAGCGGAAATTTATTTTTATCCGTCTTTGAAATATCCCAGATTTTTTTCTTCAANAAACTNTCATCTTGCGGATTTATATCCAGCTTTTCGTCATACGGAAGATACATTCCCTGCGAGGCTTTGCTGAATTCTTCAAGNTCCTCATCACTTGCAAACTTNCGATCCGAAAACATTTTGCAAAATCGCANAGTCCAATGCAGATGGTGTTTTGCTACGGCGTTGGTAAAATAATTATTACTTACTAAACAGGTATATTCATCCGGGCCTGTAACTTCGTGAATGTGAAATACTCCGTCCTGCCAATTTCCCGCATCCATCCAAAGGCGCGCCGTTTCAACAAGGATCTCCAAACCCTTTTCTTCGATAAAACTTATGTCGCCGGTAGCAAGATAGTACGCAATAATGGAATAGGCAATGTCGCCGTTTATGTGATAAGCTGCAGAGCCGGAAACGTAATATCCGGAACACTCTTTGCCCATGATTGTCCGCCAGGGATAAAGCGCGCCTTTTTCNTGTCCCAAAATACGGGCGTTTTCTTTTGCGTNTTCAAGNGTTGTGTGCCTGAAGGAAATAAGATTTTTCACNATGTCAGGATTTGTNAAGAGAAAATACGGCTGAATGTACATTTCAGTATCCCAAAAATAATGCCCTTCATATCCCTCNCCGCTTAAGCCTTTTGCCGCAATGTTGCAATAGCGATCTTTGCCGACTGACTGCAAAAGCTGATACATATTGTAATGCACCGCCAAATTTAAATTGTNATCCCCTTTGATTTCCACAGCGCAGTTTTTCCAGTATTTCACCAAATACTCTTCCTGCTCTTCATAAAGTTTTTGAACAGGCAATGAAATAATTTCGTTTA
>WQRS01000210.1 GCA_009786615.1 Treponema sp.
GCATCACGTACAACAATGTTTGTGACGCCCATACCCCGCACGGTGTTCCGCAGATAATCCAGCAAAATCTGCCTTGTTTCCTCCCCGCCAATACCGGCGTTCCAGTCGCTAAGGTTGGAAAAGAAATTGTAACTGCTGGCGGCAATACTGGTCATTATAACCATTTGTTCCTCAAGGGCGTTGAGGCGGGATCTCACAGCATTGCTCATTACAGCAACGCGATCTTGCGTCAAATCGCCAACCAGTGTCCTGGTCTGCACAGCCACGTAAATAACAACGGCACCAACTATAGCAACCAGGGAAATAACGATAGGTACAATCAACTTACTTTTTAGACTACGAAACATACTTGCCTCCCCCTACGTAATAAGAATATGGGTCAAAAAGAGCAATCTTGTTTTTCAGCAAACGCACAGGTCGTTAATTGCTTCTAAACAATACACCAACGGTGAATATTATTGCACCTGCAGATATACCTGTCAAGAAAAATCAAAGAAAAAATTTGATGCTGGCAGTTGTTGACAAATGCCCGATGAAAACTTGAAATAAACATTAGAAATGTCTTATAATAAAAGGGCTTTTCATAAACTTTTACACGCGAGATGCCATGAACTACCTTGACCTTCCTGTTTACAAACACTCAGAACTTATCCTTAGCGCTCTCAAAGACAGCCAGGCGATAGTTGTCGAAAGCCCGACCGGTTCGGGGAAAACAACGCAGCTCCCTGTGATTTTGCAGCAGGCCGGCTACGCAAAAAGCGGCGCAATCGGCGTAACGCAGCCACGCCGTATTGCGGCTCTTTCGGTGAGTGAGTTCATAGCCCGCCAGATGGACTGCCCGCTTGGAACGCTTGTCGGTTACAAGATGCGTTTTGAAGACAGGACAACGCCTGAAACGCAGATAAAAATCATGACTGACGGAATTCTCCTGCAAGAGATGAAACTTGATCCCTGGCTTTCAAAATACAATTGCCTCATTGTGGATGAGGCGCATGAACGCAGCCTTAACATCGACTTTATCCTTGGGCTTTTGAAGCGGGTGCTTGAAGCGAGGCGGGAGTTTAAGGTTATCGTGTCTTCAGCGACAATTAACGCGCGGGTGTTTTCCGAGTACTTCGGCGAATGTCCTGTTGTAAAAATCGATGCTCAAGTATACCCTGTGACACTCATTTATGACCCGCCTTTGGTGGAAAGCGTTATGGACAGGAAAATGTGGGAAGAAGCGCTTCTTGCAAAAATATCTTCCATTGTTGACCGCTTTATAGGTGAGAAGCACGGCAGGTGGGGCGACCGCAAAGCCGAAGGCGACATCCTCATTTTTTTATCAGGGGAAAAGATGATAAAAGAGTGCATGTCAACACTCGCATTTTCTCAGGCTGGCACTCACCTTCACATCCTGCCGCTTTACGGGCGGCTTGGCAAAGAGGAGCAGGAGCGGGTTTTCGACCCTGCGCCGGCGGGAAAAACGAAGGTTGTAATATCGACGAACATAGCGGAAACCTCTGTTACCATAAACGGAATCACGGTGGTGATGGACTGCGGGCTTTCAAAGCTCAACCACTACAACCCGCGCACTTTTACTTCAAGCCTTATTGAAGCGCCCATTTCCAAAGCATCGGCAAACCAACGCAAAGGCAGGGCGGGACGCACGCGCGAAGGAACCTGTTACCGCCTTTACAACCGCAAAGATTTTGAAAACCGCCCGCTTTTTACCACCGAGGAAATTTACCGCACCGACTTGTCCGAGGTCGTACTTCGTATGGCGGACTTGGGCATCACTGCCTTTGAGGAGTTTGACTTCATTTCTCCGCCCGGCAGAGAGGGGCTTATTGCCGCAATCGAAACGCTTAACCTGCTTGATGCCCTTGAAAACGACCACACCATTTCAAGCACGGGTAAACTAATGACAGAGTTTCCCCTCGCCCCCCGCCACTCGCGCATCATCGTTGAGGCGATTTTGAAATACCCTGACGTTGTGAAGGAAACCGTAATTGCCACCGCCTTTCTTTCCACTCAAAGCCCGTACATCCTGCCGCCCGGTGAAGAAACGGATGCGCGTCAGGCTCACCACCGCTTTAGGGATGACGGCGGGGATTTTGTTTCGTACTTAAAGCTGTACCAAATGTATATGGATGCCGCAAACAAAAAAAAGTTCTGCGAAAAAAATTATTTGGACGAACGGGCGATGGCGGAAATCGCAAACGTTGTGGCGCAGTTACAGGAAATTGTCAGCAAAATCGGCGTTCCGGTTTTGGGCGGAGGTGAACGGGAAGATTACCTGTGNGCGATTGCAAAAGGGCTTGTTCAGTTTGTCTGTGTGCGTGACGGGCGCGAACTTTANCGGAGCCTCACAGCCGAACGCATTCTCATTCATCCGGGTTCAGTGATGTTCAGGAAAAACCCCGAATACATTGTCGCGGGTGAAATTGTGAGAACCACGCGGATGTACGCAATGTCAGTAAGCCCGCTTCCGCACAGCGTGCTTTCCCGCATCAGTCCCGCTTTGTTGTCAGGGCTTAAACCTTCGCGCCGAAAAGACATTGCCCTTCACGGCGCAAAAAGCGAAACCGCATCGCACGAAAGGATCGCGAAGGAAGCTGCCGAAAAGGAAACAAAGCTTAAACGTGCAAGGGATTTTACAAACCGCATAAAAATCGGCTTTGAAGTTTTTGAGATAGAAACTGTCAAAGGAAAAAAGCAGGCAAAGCTCCCCTGGGAAAAACTTAAAACCGTGATGGATCATATAAAAAGCGAAACGGCGGCGATGCACAAAAATATGCTTGGGGTGATCATCGTTGACGGCACATATAAACTGCTTGCCGGAGAAAAACTTAAGCTTATTATTTCACTTGCGCCAACGCTTGAAGTTGACAGCGCGATGGATCGGAAGTGGCTTCGCAAGGGAACTTACAATATAAAAACTAACCTCGGTGAATTAATCGCTGTTCTTCCCGATCTTGTAAAACCTGCCCTTTGGCGGCATGGCAAAAAGGAACTTGGCTTTACAGGACTTTTTACCGATGGCGAAGGCAATTACTGGGTCAGGTGTTTGCGCGGTTTCCACACAAGCTTACACGAAAGTTTTGCAAGCGTTGAAACGCTTATAAATGAACTTGGTGAGAATATAGATCCTGAAAGAAAGCAGGCGCTTAACCAGTGCTACAGGCGGCTTTCGGATTATCTTGGGGGTTAAGCGGGGAAACCGCGTTATACTCCGCCCGCCCGCGCTCGTACAGGTTNCTCCCCATTCTGTCAATGGCAACAACGAGCGGAAGCCGCTCTACCTCAAGTNCCCGCACCGCTTCCGTTCCAAGTTCNTCAAACGCGATAAGCTTTGCGCTTTTTACGCACTTTGCCATGAGAGCTGCAATNCCGCCNGTGGCTGCAAAGTAAACNCCTGAATGCCTGACAATCGCGTCAATTACTTCTTTTGAACGAAGACCTTTGCCTATCATAACTTTTAAGCCTTTTGAAATTAAAAGCGGCGCATACAGATCCATTCTTCCGGCAGTTGT
>WQRS01000211.1 GCA_009786615.1 Treponema sp.
CAGATTGAATTATGGCGATGGGGGAAAACGCCTTAATACAAGCCCGCGAAGCGGGGTGAGATGCAGAACCTTATAACCAGCATCATAATTTGCTGAACCGCTTTAATCGAACAGTTCCACCGCCTCTCCAAGGTCTGAATAGCGGCGCCAGACTGCCGCAAGAATTTCAGGCGGCGGCTCCACTGTGTCTTTAACAAAAACTGAACGAATGCCCGCCGCGTGAAGACCTCTAAGCCCCGCAGGTGAGTCTTCAAAGCCGACGCAGGAAGAAGGCGCTTTGCCTATACGCTCGGCGGCAAGCAGAAAAATATCGGGAGCAGGTTTCCCGTTGGCGATTTCATCACCGCCTGCCAGTGCGTCAAAGCGCGAGAAGATTCCGGTTTTTTGGAGCTTTTCAATGGCGCGGGCGCGGCGGGTAGACGTTGCAACCGCCAGTGGAATTCCTTTAGCGGCAATGGAATCCAAAAGTCTGATAAGACCTTTTTTTAAGGCTATCCCCTTATTAAACTCAATTTCTACAAGCCTGTTAAACTCAACAAGTATTTCATCATAGGGAAAGTCTTGCCGCACTCTTCCAAAAAAAGCGCTTTTGTGTCTTTGCCGTTTAATCCAATGCCTCGTATAACCGTTCCGGTATCAATTACTTTACCAAAATGCTTGGCGGCTTCCGCCCAAAGCGGAATGGTGGGCTGTTCGGTGTCAAGCATAAGACCGTCCATGTCAAAGATAGCCCCTTCAAATCGAGGTATTGTGTTATTATCCATATCAGATATTATATCACAGAATTCCAGCTTTTGACATGACATGTTACAAACGTATATATTTAGGACATGAACATTGATACGCATCAAGAGCTTCTTTTTAACCGCCTTTCAAANCGCTTCAGGCATCTGAAAAAATGGGCAAGGCGGATGAACATTAACGCTTTTCGCCTTTATGACCGCGATATTCCTGAAATCCCTTTGGTGCTTGACNTTTACGACGATGCCGTTTCAGGCGCCCTGTATGTCCGCCGNGAAAAAAACGCCGGTATGGAGGAGCGGTATACGNAAGTCTGGCTTTCGTCTATGAAAACCGCCATTGCCCGCTCTTTGGACATAAGCGACAGCCGCGTTTTTTTAAAAGAGCGCAGACGGATGCACCAGCGGCAAGAAGGAGACCAGTACACAAAAGTGTCAATATCGGGCTTTTATCGCGATGTGCGCGAGGGGGATATGCGTTTTCGGGTAAACTTATCCGATTACCTTGACACAGGGCTTTTCCTTGACAGCCGAAAAAAACGCGCACTCATCCGCGGCGCTTGCGATGGAAAACGCGTCCTTAACCTTTTTGCCTATACAGGAACCCTTTCGGTGTGCGCGGCCATTGGCGGGGCAAAACACGTGGATTCGGTAGATCTTTCAAACACATACCTTGAGTGGGCAAAAGTAAACTTCGCGCTTAACGGGCTTCAAGCGTCTTACGAAAAAGGGGAAATGCCGTTAATACGCGAGAATGCCATTACGTTTATCGCGGAGGCTCTGCGTAACAAACTCACGTGGGATGTTATTATCCTTGACCCGCCCGCTTTTTCCAACTCAAAAAAAATGCAGGGCACTCTGGACATACGCCGCGATCACGAGGCTTTAATAAAGCAATGCCTGTCGCTTTTAAAAAGCGACGGAACACTTTACTTCAGCTCAAACGCGAAGGGTTTCAGCCTTGAAACGGGTGAGACAGCGAATTACAGCGTAAAAGACCTGCGCCCGCTTTTCACCGATGAAGACTTCAAAGGAAAGCGGATGCCGGCCAACTACTCTATTAAACTTCTTTGATGTTGTATTTTTTGCGGAAGCGCTCGATACGTCCGGCGGTGTCAACCAACTTTTGCTTGCCGGTAAAGAAGGGGTGGCAAGCGGAGCAAATTTCCACTTTGATGTCCTTTGCGGTAGAACGGGTTTCAACCACGTTTCCGCAGGCGCAGCTAATCTTGGTCATCTCATATTTGGGATGAATCTTCTCTCTCATCAAAATCCTCCATGTCCAACCTCGGCATCGCACGCCACGCGCACATTCAGCCGGTTTAAGGACTAATCCGCAGATGCGGCTCCTGTATTCATTGACCTCAGGAATGCCTCATTATTCCTGGATTTCTTCATCCTGTCAACCAGGAGCTCAATAATCTCAATGTCGTCCATCGGGTTGATAACCTTACGCAGAACCCAGATTTTCTGAAGCTCTTCTTCGGTTAAAAGCAGTTCTTCCTTCCGCGTGCCTGAACGCTTAATATTTATCGCCGGGAAAAGCCTTCGGTCAGAAATGCGGCGATCAAGGTTTATTTCCATATTGCCGGTACCTTTGAACTCCTCAAAGATAACTTCATCCATTCGGCTGCCGGTTTCAACAAGCGCCGTGGAAATAATTGTCAGGCTTCCGCCTTCTTCGATGTTTCTTGCCGCACCGAAAAAGCGCTTGGGCTTGTGCAGCGCGTTGGAATCAACACCGCCTGAAAGAATTTTACCCGATGTCGGCACAGTCTGATTGTACGCGCGGGCAAGGCGGGTGATGGAATCCAGCAAAATCACAACGTCCTTTTTGTGCTCCACAAGCCGTTTGGCTTTTTCAATAACCATTTCAGTTACCTGCACATGGCGGCTTGCCTGCTCGTCGAAGGTCGAAGAAATAACTTCCGCCCGCACCGTCCGCTCCATGTCGGTAACCTCTTCGGGGCGCTCATCAATAAGAAGCACAATGAGATACACTTCAGGGTGGTTTTTGGTGATGGCGTTGGCGACCCTTTGCATCATGATGGTTTTTCCTGTGCGCGGCGGGGCGACAATGAGTGAGCGCTGACCTTTCCCAATGGGGCAAAAGAGGTTGATAACGCGCTCGCTTACGCCCTCGGTGGAAACTTCCAAATCCAGTTTTTCGTTCGGGTACAGAGGCGTGAGGTTNTCAAAGGGGATACGGTTTTGCGCCACGGTGGGATCATCGTAATTGACCGTTTCNACCCGCAGCATNGCAAAAAAGCGCTCGCTTTCTTTTGGGCTTCTGATTTGCCCGTAAACGGTGTCGCCGGTTTTTAAGGCGAAAAGCCGTATTTGGCTTGGACTGATGTAAATGTCATCAGGACCCGGAAGGTAAGAGTTTTGCGGACTGCGCAAAAACCCGTAACCATCAGGCAGTATTTCAAGCGAGCCGTACGCGTAAATGATCCCGCCGCGCGCGGTGTGGGCTTTAAGAAGAGAGAAAATAATTTCCTGCTTTTTCATNTTAACCAGGTCGTCGTGGGAAATACTGTAAACAATCGCCAGTTCCCGCAAGTCAACCATGTTAAGGCGGATGAGCTCGTTTATTGTNAGCCTGGGTTTGCCGTTGTCTTGATCAAGGCGCGGCTCAGGGCGGCCGTAAATTTCAGGCATTGACGGCAAGCGCGGGAAAGCCGGAAGCGGCCCCAATACGGGCGCCGGTTCCCTGAAAGGAAATGCCTTGCCTTCCCCAGAGTTTCCGTTTGCA
>WQRS01000212.1 GCA_009786615.1 Treponema sp.
CTGCTTGAGAAAGTGCCTGAAGAAAGTTCTGACGACAGCGCTGTATGGGAAGTCCGCTCGGCACTGCGGCGGCTTGATACGGTGGGTTCTGTTGCCGCCTCGTTTCTTGAATACGATGAACAGCCGCACAATGTGATGTGGATACAAAGACGCGCAGGCAAAACATCAGGCGATCCGCCCTGGGCTGTGTTCACTGTAACGCCGTTGGATGTAGCGCCGTCTTTGGAGGAGGCTCTTTTCCTGCCCAACAAAACGGTCGTCTGTGTTTCGGCAACGCTGACTGTCGCGCAATCGTTTAATTACTGGAAAACTCAAACGGGTTTAAGCCTTGTCGAGGAAAGCGGCGGGCGCGAAGTTTTATCAGGCGTTTTCCCCTCGCCTTTTCCATATATCTCGCAGGTGCTCCTTGCAGCTCCTCAAGATTCACCGCTTCCCTCCGATCCCGATTACGCTTCGTTTGTGGACGGGGCGGCGGCGGCGTTGGCGGAGATTTCAGGCGGTTCTGCTCTCATCCTTTTTACCTCGTATCAGGCCTTAAAAAGCGCCCACGCGGCGGCGCTTCCGGTTTTGCAAGAGTTGGGAATCCGTGTTCTCAAACAGGGCGATGATGAAAGAAGCCGCCTGCTTGCGTCGTTTTTGGAAGACCGTTCAAGCGTGCTTTTTGCGACTGACTCTTTCTGGGAAGGCGTGGACGCGCCAGGTGACACTTTGCGTCTGGTCGTGCTCTGCCGCCTTCCTTTCAAAAGCCCAAGCGATCCTGTTTTTGAAGCCCGAAGCGAAGCGGCTGAAAGACGCGGGGAAAACGCTTTTTTAAGCCTTTCCCTGCCAGAGGCGGTTATGAAGTTTAAACAGGGCTTCGGGCGGCTTATGCGGCGTTCAAGTGACTCAGGCGTTGTTGTGGTTCTTGACGGACGGCTTTTGAAAAAACGCTACGGGCAAAATTTCCTGCATTCGCTTCCTGAAACAAAAACCTGTTTCAGCGATTTTGAGGGCGTTCTGCGTTCGGTTGAAAATTTCCTGTTTTAGCTGATATTTTTCCTTCTCACCGCTTGCACAACAACAATATATAGTGTATAGTCTCCAAATACACACAATATAATGATTGGGAGATTACAAGAATTATGAAATTTCAACGCCTGTTTACCGACCCGGCTTCAGGGCCTTACAAAGATATAGTCTTTGAAAAACGAAAAAGCGAAATCCGCAACCCCGACGGCAAGGCAATTTTTTCCGATGATTGCGTTATTGTGCCGTCTTTCTGGAGCCAAATTGCCGCTGACATTATGGCGCAAAAATACTTCCGCAAAGCCGGTGTTCCAAACGATAAAATCTATGAATGGAAGAAGCATTTAAGCGAAACGGCGGCAAAGACCGGTAACCACACATTACCCTCTGACGGGGCGGAGCACGATGCGCGTCAGGTTTTCCACCGCCTTGCCTTTACATGGANGGATTGGGGGCGTCTNAACGNCTACTTCGACACAGAGGAAGACGCGAAGACGTTTTACGATGAAACCTGCTTCATGCTTGCCCGNCAAATGGGCGCTCCCAATAGCCCNCAATGGTTTAACACAGGTCTTTTCGCCGTGTACGGCATAGACGGCCCCGCGCAGGGGCATTATTACTTTGATATTGAGGAAAACTCCGTTAAAAAGTCTGACAGCGCCTACAAGCGCCCGCAGCCTCATGCCTGCTTCATCCTTTCTGTCAAGGATGATTTGGTGAACTCAGGCGGCATCATGGATAACGTGACCACCGAAGCGCGGCTTTTCAAGTACGGTTCAGGGTCGGGGACGAACTTTTCGCGCATACGGGCTACAAGGGAAAAGCTTTCAGGAGGCGGGGTGTCTTCCGGGCTTTTGTCGTTCCTCAAAATCGGTGACCGTTCCGCTTCGGCTATAAAAAGCGGCGGGACGACAAGGCGCGCGGCGAAAATGGTAACGCTGGATGTCGATCACCCGGACGTGGAAGACTATATCGGGTGGAAGGCGCAAGAGGAGCACAAAGTCGCTTCGATGGTAACAGGATCCAAAGTTGTAAAAAAGCATTTTGACAGCATTAAAAATGCCCTTTCCTCTTTCCGCGGCCCGGATGAAGATAAGTTTGATTTGGAGAAAAACGGCAATCTTGCCGCCGCCCTGCGCGGGGCGCTTTCGGACGCTATTCCGCCCGCCTACATTTATCAGTTTTTACGCAAACTTGAGCAGGACGACAGCGAAGTTAATACCNCNGTTTTTTCCACCGCGTGGGATGATGAAGCGTACAATACCGTATCCGGTCAGTCTTCAAACAACAGCTTGCGGCTGTCAGACGATTTTATGAACGCCGTTTTGCAAGATGCCGATTGGAACCTGCTTTCGCGGATTGGCGGAAAAAGCGAGAAAACCACAAAGGCGCGGAAAATCTGGGACGATGCCGCGCGTTCTGCGTGGGCGTGCGCAGACCCCGGTCTTCAATTTCACACCACCATCAACGACTGGCACACTTGTCCTGCAGGCGGTGAAATACGCGCTTCCAACCCCTGTTCGGAATATATGTTCCTTGACGACACAGCCTGCAATTTGGCTTCGCTTAACTTGCTTGGATTTTACAACAAGAAAACGAAAACCTTCGATGTTAAAAGCTATCGCCACGCGATACAGATGTGGACAACGATACTGGAAATCTCCGTTGTCATGGCGCAGTTCCCTTCCCCGCGCATCGCAGAGCTTTCTTTTGAGTACCGCACGCTTGGGCTTGGGTACGCTAACCTGGGAAGCCTGCTGATGGTCATGGGGCTGGCGTATGATTCGGCAGAGGGCAGGGCGGTTGCCGCAGCACTTTCTGCGATTCTTTCAGGCGAGGCATACGCGCAATCTTCGCGTTTGGCGGCAACTCTAGGGGCGTTTGCGCGTTATGGTGAGAATGCCGCCAATATGCTGCGCGTTATGCGCAACCACCGCCGCGCTTGCTACAACTCACCGCATGGTGAGTACGAAGATTTGCGTACAGTGCCTGTCGGCATTGAAAGTGAACGCCTTGCTTCTTGCGGACAGAGCTATCTTTTGGAGGCGGCAAAACAGTGCTGGGATCAAGTGCTGGAACTGGGCGAGCGGCACGGTTTCCGCAACGCACAGGTGAGCGCCATTGCGCCGACCGGAACTATCGGGCTTTTGATGGACTGCGACACCACAGGTGTTGAGCCTGATTTTGCGCTTGTCAAGTTTAAAAAGCTTGCAGGCGGCGGCTACTTTAAGATCATAAACCAGTCGGTGCCTGAGGCGCTTGCGGCTCTGGGTTATTCGGCAAAGGATATTGACGCAATCACCGCTTACGCTACCGGGCGGAAAACGCTTGAGGGTGCGCCAGAAATCGACAGCCGCTCACTTGAAGAAAAAGGTTTTACCCCCGAAGCTTTGGCGGCGGCGGAGGAAGCTGTAAAAAGCGCCATCGGTCTTGAAGGGGTGTTTAATCATTTTATTCTTGGCAAAGACTTTATGGAGAAAAAATTAA
>WQRS01000213.1 GCA_009786615.1 Treponema sp.
AGGTTAAGGCGTTCGATGTTCCAGTTTTTCAGATGTTTTTGGATCATCAAGTCAACATCGGTGATATTTTCCAATGTGCCTGAAACCAAAAGGCGCGAAAACGAGCGGGTTTCTTCGTTTATCGTTTGAGTTCCGTCTGCTTTTTGGCTCCATGAAAAATCCAAAAGCCCGTCAGGGACGCTTTGTCCCTGCGGATCGCCGGATTTCGAAGGTGAGCGGTTTGATTCCCAGGAATAAAGGGCCTGGAAAGCTAAAATCCGCCCCTTTCGCCGTGATGACATTTACCAGTTAAGGTTGTTTTCCATGATTTGGAAGGGAGGCGGATTCCCCGTCCGCAGTTCCGCTATCAAATCCTGGGTTGCTCTGGCAATGACTTCCTGCTGGCGCTGTTCAAAAAGGTTGCGCCAAATAAACTGNCGCACGGTTATACCGCTTGAAAGGTCTAAAACGTCATCTAAACCCANGCTCGCATGTGGATGCGATTCTGTGATTCTGATGATGTGGTAAGCGCGCGGGCCGTTGATAAGCCGTGATACTTCGCCAACGTTCAAAGAACGCGCCGCAGTCATAAACGCCTCTCCGGTCATTTGCTGTGCCGCCATATTCAGGGGAAGGAAACCGCCGTCACCTGCCTGATAGCCTGAATTGGGTATCTGCGCGCGCATGACAGCCTCGTCAAAACGCGCAGGCGTGGCGGCAATCTCACTGTCAAGGCGTCTGGCAAGTTCAGTCGCCCGCATCCTTGAAGGCGCGTCATTTCCGAAGGGAACTACAATCATGGAAAAACGGATTGTNTCCGGGCGGACAAATTGCTGGCGNGAAAGATTAAAAACGTTGATGATTTCAGCCTCTGTCGGCTCGGTAACGTTACGTAAGGTCGCTTCCTGCCTTGACATCATGTAGCGCTGCACTGTGGCTTGCCGCCTGAGNGTTTCCCTGAATGCGGGAAACTCTTGCCCGGTTTCGTTCCTTATNGCGGTGGCAAACTCTTCATCCGTAGGCTGCCGCCCCATTGCCTGCGCCATCTGCGCCCTTATCTGATTTATATGCTGGTTTAATTCGTTATCAGTTACGGTGATCCTGTCCCGTTCGGCAGCCTGTAACGCCAGCCGCTCGTTGATCATCACATCAAGCACCTGCCGCCGCTGTTCAACAGTCGAACTAAGCGCGGTTCTGCTTACCTCTTCCCTTGTGGGCGGGCGCTGCANACGGGGGGCAAGCTCCTGCCACGCAAGCGTTTCCAGCTCGCTGCGCAACTGGCGTACCGTGATNGGCTCNGTCCTGGTTAAGCGTACAATAGCCACAGACTGCAAATCCAACTGCGCAAAAGCAGTCACGGCGGTGATGCCGGTCAAAAGGAAGAGAACTAAGTAGCGTTTCATAATAAATCCTTATACTTTGAGGCTTTTGCAAAACTTCAGTTTTTGCAAACGGCTCCTATTTTTGGGCTTTTTTTGCCCCTTCATCTTGCTTGCTGCAAATGTTCCAAAGCCGCTGCCATGAAACAACCCTACCCACATAAAAAAACTATACACCCATACAGGTTACGGTCGCTTTTTGATGCAAGTATCACTTGCATCAAAAAGCGGTCGCTCGCTAATGCGAGCGGCACTTTACCGGAGTACAGCCCTTATACGGCGAACACCCGCGGAAGAAGATTGCTCTTTCTGGATGACAAACTTCCCCAGAACACCGGAATGCTCTACATGAGGTCCGCCGCAAAGTTCCCTGCAAAAATAAGCATCCGGCTGCCCGATGCTGTACACCTTGACCTGCTCCTCGTACTTTTCCCCGAATATGGCAACGGCTCCAGCCTTTTTTGCGTTTTCGATGTCCATTACCTCAACTGAAACGGGGAGTCTTTCCCGATTTGCTCGTTTACAATGTCCTGTACCTTTTGAATCTCTTCCTGCGTCATCGGCGCGCCGTGGGAAAAGTCAAAACGCAGGCGTTCGGCGGTGATATTTGAGCCTTTTTGAGCCGCATGATCCCCAAGTACGATTTTAAGCGCCTTGTGAAGCAGGTGCGTTGCGGTGTGGTATTTGGTAACAATCTCGCTGTTATCTTGAAGACCGCCCTTAAAAATCTGTTCGCTTCCCGCGCGCGAAAGCTCCTGGTGCTTTTTGAACGCCTCATCAAACTCCGCGCGATTGACGGTCATGCCGCTTTCGGCGGCGAGCTCTTCGGTGAGTTCTATTGGAAAGCCGTAAGTGTCATAAAGCTTAAAGGCAAGCCGCCCGCTCATAATTTTGCGCGGGTCTTTCAGGAGATTGGGAAGGAGTTTCTCAAACTCATGTTCGCCTTTCTGCAAGGTCTCCAGAAACTTTTTTTCTTCCTTTTCCAGTTCGCTTATAATAAAAGCCCTGTTTTCCAAAAGTTCAGGATATGGGCCTTTTAGCTGTTCGATGATGACTTCGGCAATGGGCGAAAGCAGCGAGGATGAATTGCCGGAAGCCGCATTTGCCCCGGCGAGCTTGCGCCCGTGGCGGACAGCGCGGCGTATCAGGCGGCGGAGGACGTAACCTGCACCAACATTGGACGGGCTTACACCTTTGGGATCGCCTAAAATGAAAGTTGAAGCCCGCACGTGATCGCAGATTATACGAATGGATTTATCGGCTTCTTCGGTAGCACCGTATTTGCTTCCTGTGGCAGCTTCAACTGCGGCAATGATGGGCGCGAAAATCTCTGTGTCATAAACGGAATCTTTCCCGTTAAGGATTGTAACGGTGCGCTCAATGCCCATGCCGGTGTCAACGCATTTGCGCGAAAGCGGAACGTAACTCCCGTCAGCGGTTTTGTTGTACTGCATGAAAACATCGTTCCATATTTCAAGCCACTTGTTGCAGGAGCAGCCGGGTTTGCACTCGTCATGGCAGGGCTTCTCGCCGATGTAATAGAACATTTCCGAATCAGGACCGCAGGGGCCTGTAGCGCCGGCCGGCCCCCACCAGTTGTCCTCTTTGGGAAGGTATGCAATGCGGTTGTCAGAGAAGCCCAAGCTC
Organism: Treponema sp.; assembly: GCA_009786615.1. The sequence goes on from WQRS01000213.1 coordinate 3,006, forward strand.
CGCCACACATCCGCCGACTCATCATCGCACGGGGCGTTTTCATCCCCGGCAAAAACGGTGATGCCAAGTTTTTCCATCGGGATGCCAAGCCACTTGGGAGAGGTGAGGAACTCAAAACTCATTTTTATCGCCCCTTCCTTAAAGTAATCCCCCAAAGACCAGTTGCCAAGCATCTCAAAAAAAGTGAGGTGGCTTAAGTCTCCCACCGCGTCAATATCTCCTGTGCGTATGCATTTTTGGTAGTTTACAAGACGCACACCCGCCGGATGATCCTCACCCAAAAGGTAGGGAACAAGCGGATGCATTCCCGCCGTGGTAAAAAGCACGGTGGGATCGTTTTCCGGAAGCAGGGATTTGCCCTGTACCTGGGCATGATCCCTGGAAGTGAAAAACTCAATATATTTAGAGCGAAGTTCGGCTGCTGTCATGCGCACATCTTATTACATTCCGAACAATGGGGCAAGCCTCATTACCAGTGTCCC
>WQRS01000214.1 GCA_009786615.1 Treponema sp.
AAAGCAAAATAACCGGAAAGCGGCGTCCATGCAAAAGTACAATTTCCCATGTGAACACCAAATTGCCAAAAATCATAATCGGGATTCTTCGCAATATCAGTGACAAAATCTACGGCATAAAGCGCCATTGCAACTTGGGCATTCATGCTGTCTTCGTAAGGGGACGGCGTTTCTTTGCCTGTGCGATGAACCCGTTCCAAAGGCGAGCCAAAACAGGCAGTTACCAAATCGCCTTCGGTTCCGATTATCGTCCCGCCAACTTTTTTCACCATTTCAGCCGCTTTTTTCTGAAAAGAAATTGCCTGTTTGCTAAGCGATTCGTGATCAGGAGAATCCTCCTGCGCCGAAGGGTTAAAGTTTTTTATCGCCACAACAGCGGCTTTTATTGTCGTGGATTGTGAAGGCTCCGGTCTTCCTTCCTGCATTACGCTTTTTAAGCAAGTACGCGAAACAATGTTGCCGTATGCGATTTGAAATCGCCGTGAATAGCGGGTTTTTGCCACCACCGCCCAAATAAATGAAGCCAATGCTCCTGTTCCGCTTGCGGCAGCCGGTATTTGAGGATCAAACCAAAAACCGGAAAATATAAAAACCGCGGAGAAAATAACACCGAAAAATAAACTCAATAACAGCCCTGCTCCAATGGTAAGAAACGGAGACAGAGATTTTATGAGGAAGCAAGTCAGGAGTGCGGAAATTAAGGCGCCAATGAGCAAATATCTTTCCTCACCAACGCTGATTGCCTGGCGGGTGATTATACTGTTTGCAAGTAAAGCGGAAGCTTCAATATATGCCATATCGCCGAGAATACTGAATGAATCAAAAAGTGAGTCTTCAAGCCGCTGCCGCAGATCAATAACTTCGCTATGCGCCCTCCGCAGTGTGGAAAAAAACAGCATCAAGTTATCGCGCATGGCAAGAAGCTGATTAACACCATCTCCCGGTTCAAGGGAAACGATTAACTCTTCCAAACTGCGTATCATATTTAACTCAGTCGGTCCTTGAAGAAAGTTGTTTATGCTTTCAAAATATTGATTTCTAAACATTATCCAGCTTTGCCTGTGAGCGGCTCCCGCGCTGCGTAGCTGAAGGGCAAAATCGTATAAAAAATCCGGGCGGTTTTCTCCGTCAATGTTTTGGAAAATTCCCAAAGCCTCACCTTCCTGAATAAGACGCCTTAATTCACGGTCAGCCTCTTCGTACGCCAAAAAATCCAAAATGCTTACACGTCTAAAACCTTCGCCGCGCGGAATTTCAAAAAGAACCGATCCGCCTAAATCGTGAGGCAAAATCGAGTATATCGAGTAAGGCTCAATGCGGTAACTTAACGCGCCGTAGACAATGTGTTTTAAGTGCATTTCGCCAACCACCTCATCAGAGATGTATGGCACAGTGAGTACCGGCGCAACACGGCGCAAAACACCATCCCGGTCAGGCTGCGGCAGGGAGTACTCATAAGTCTGCGCAAGCAGACCCGGCTGCCCGCCGCCGCCTGCCATAATAAGCTGCACTCGCAAATCACCCGGGCGGCGGACGTTGCCAAAAAACAAAGCCGCATTTTCCATACGCGTTATACTTTCTTCATCCCGCCTTATCAAGTCATCAAGAAGGCGTTCTTTTCCCATTTCAGAGAGCTCAACCAGCATTCCCACGTAACGGGCGGCATCAGCCGGAGCTATAGAACCTGTTCTTATCGCGTCAAAAAGGTTGCGGATGTTTCCGCTTAAAAGGGAAAACTCCTCGTCAAAACGATGCAAGATTTCCGCCTCGCCAGCCATTCCGCCGACCGGCATCCCCAAAATGGGAATCTGTATAATTAAACTTTGCGCTCCCAATTCTGTCATGGTGTAAAGAATCGAGGTTGCAGCTCCCGGTTCAAGTATATCGCGCCCGAAAACATCACCCGGCGTTGAACTGTCGATGAGAAGAATCTCGCGGGAAACCATTGGCGATCGCTGGGNAAGGAGAAGATCGTAAAGTATTCCAAGTCTTGGACCTGAAAGAAAAATCATCAACAGAAAGGCNACGCCTGCCGCAGGTAAAAATGAGACGAGAAATCTAANCCATGAACTTTTCCTTGAAATGTACACCGCCATAACTATTCCTTTATTTTTCGGCGAATATGGGCTATAATTGTAGTGTTAGACAGTCGAAAACGATTGTGGCATTAAAAATAGTGGCACAAAACCTGTTCACAGGTCGATAATAATAAAGCGATGGAAGGAGATTGTAAACTTATGAAAAACCGTTATGTTATGATGTTAGCTGTACTTGTGTTTACGCTTTTTATGACAGCTTGCGCCAGACCGCCTGNTGCCGAAATGAACGAAGCTACCAATGCGGTNGTACTNGCTGAAAATACTCCCAATGCGGTGAATTTTGCCCCTCATACCCTCATGCGTGCCAGAGACGCACTTACCATGATGCATAGCGAGGCTGATGCAAGACGTTTTGATGCTGCCAGAGCATTCGCGGCGGAAGCGATTTCTCTTGCCGAAAGGGCGATTGCCGAAGGAAACACAGGCGCGGAATGGGCACGGCAAGAGGCTGCAACCCTTATTGGCGGGCTTGGATTGCCGATAGAAGAAACCGCGGTAGCCCTTAATTCCGCGGAGCAGGCCGGGGTTGGGAATCTTGATTATAATGCCCTTGCCTGGGATCTGTTTGCCGCCCGCGAAAATTTCAATGGTGCTCAGCTTAGTTTTGCAGAAAATGATTATGGACAAGCCATTGCGCAGGGTCAGAACGCCAGAGCCATTATTTCAGGCATTAACGCCGCTATTAACAATGCGGTGCAATTGGCTATGCTTAAATAGTCCATAGCTCGAACAGACACACGGAAAACCTATCCCTGCTGCCGTTCTGTGGCGCAGGGCGGTTGATCAAACTGACAATTGTTAAGTAAAATGTCCAAATGAAAAAATGTATTTTTACGGCTGTCATTTTCTTTGCTAGCATCGGGGCTCTATTCAGCCAAGCAGTTTTTTCCCCAAGCATAGGCGGCGGTACAGTTGTGGGAGGGGTTTTCACCCGCTATTCTTTAAACGCAAATGGCGATGTCGCCGCCATGAGCGCACGCCAGCAAGTCAACCAGTTTGATTACGGCGTTTTTGCGTTTTTCAGCACAATGTACACCACCTTAAGCGTTTCGTTTCAAAACGGCGTGAATTCCTGGCGCGAACCGGCTTACGTAACCGGCATTGATCACAATTGGGGCGGCAGCGGACGAGGCTGGGAGCAAGTTTTGAGCATAGGCTTTTTGGGCAGAGTGCCTTTCACGCTCAACGGGCGGCTCACGGTTTTTCCCATGCTTGGCATTGAATACCACATAGCGCTGCTTCAGCGCAGGAACGCCAATGGCTTTGTTTATGACCGCGCAAGCAGCAACGGGGCGGCGATGGGCGAACACGACAGGGACAACAATCCCTTTCAACTCTCGGACTTTAACGCGTTTTGGATAATGCTTGGCGGCGGACTTGAGTTTGAC
>WQRS01000215.1 GCA_009786615.1 Treponema sp.
ACATTGCCCAGGACGTATGCGGCGGCAAAATGGTTTGCACGCACGAAGGCGGATACAGCCCTGAATATGTGCCGTTCGGCGGACACGCGATAGTGGACGCGCTTGCAGGCACGGGAATACAGACCATCGACCCGTTCAAAGGCGCACTTGGCGTACTGGAGGAGATGCAGCCGCACGTAAAAGCGGCAATCGACACAATCAGGTCTTTTAACCGCCTGTAACTTTCGCTTAGTTTCCGGAGCCCAGTGTTCTGTGATATAATACAGAACACTAGGCTCCGGAACATTACCAAACATTTCCCATATAGTACCCTTGTGCCCCCGCCAGTTCTTGAGTATCATACCACGTATGGATATACGTTTGCCAAACACGGCGTTGGTAATAATCGACGTGCAAAACGATTTCTGTCCCGGCGGGGCGCTGGCTGTCGGCGGCGGGGATGAAGTTGCGGCTCCTCTGAACCGCATGGCGGCGTTTGTCACACAGCGCGGCGGCAAAGTCATCGCCACGCAAGACTGGCATCCTGCCGGCCACGCTTCATTTGCCTCATCCCATTCAGGCAAAAATCCCGGGGAAACGGTAAATCTGCCGGGCGTTGAAGGGCAGATATTGTGGCCTGACCACTGTGTTCAGGGCAGCGGCGGGGCTGACTTTCATTCAAGCCTCGATTTAAAGCCTGTAAGCCTAATAATCCGCAAAGGTTTCCGCCGGAATCTTGATTCCTATTCGGCGTTTTTTGAAAACGACCGAAAAACAGTAACAGGTCTTGATGCTTTACTGCGCTCCCTTTCCATTGACACAGTTTTTGTCGGCGGTCTTGCCACTGATTACTGCGTGCTTTTCAGTGCGCTTGATGCCGCATCCCTCGGCTACAAAACCTTCGTACTCACCGATGCTTGCCGCGCAGTGGGAGTGCCTGATGGTTCTGCCGAGCGCGCGCTCAAGCAGTTACATGATGCCGGAGTTATCATTACCGAATCATCAAACTTTTTGAATGAGGGTTTCAAATGACAGGCGCTTCTCCGCGCGACTCAGCGCTTTTTACCGATTTTTACTCACTTACTATGGCGCAGGGCTACTGGAAAAAAGGGATGAACAACCGTGCCGTTTTTGAAATGGTNTTCCGCACCCAGCCCTTTGACGGAGGCTTTTCNATCTTTGCAGGGCTTGGAACGCTGATTGAAAAGCTAAAAGCGTTCACTTTTTCCGCTGATGACTTACTCTACCTTGACAGCCTTAACTTTTTTGAGCCTGAATTTTTGACTTACCTGAAAACTTTCAGGTTTTCAGGATCGCTTTGGGCAATGGACGAAGGGACAGTCGTGTTCCCCAACGAACCTTTGATTCGGGTTGAGGGNAGGCTTATNGAGTGCCAGCTTATCGAGGGGCTGCTTCTTAACGTAATCAATTTCCAGAGCCTTATCGCCACGAAAACCGCCCGCGTTTGGCTTGCAAGCGGCAAGGGAACAGTAATGGAGTTCGGGCTGCGCCGTGCGCAAGGNCCTGACGGAGCGATGTCGGCTTCGCGCGCGGCTTACATAGGCGGAGCGGCGGGGACATCAAACGTGCTTGCNGGCAAAGAGTTTGGAATTCCTGTCATGGGTACNATGGCGCACTCATGGATTATGGCGTGGAGCAGCGAAGAGGAGGCGTTCCGCGCGTATGCTGATATGTACCCGGAAAAGACCACGTTTCTTATCGACACCTACGATACCTTAAAAAGCGGTCTGCCGAATGCCATAAAAGTCGGCAAAACCCTTGCCGCACAGGGGAAAAGGTTNGGCGTGCGCCTTGATTCAGGCGACATTCACTATCTGTCAACCGANGTGCGNAGAGCCCTTGATGCGGCAGGGCTTAAAGATGCCACAATTGCCGTTTCAAACGACCTTGATGAATCCATCATCAAAGCGTTAACCGAATCCGGCGCACCTGTGAACGCATGGGGAGTGGGAACTCACATGGTAACAGGCGGAACTCAAGGGGCTTTTAACGGCGTGTACAAACTCACCGCAAGTGAGGATGAAACGGGAAAACTTTCCGCCCGTGTAAAGTTTTCTGATAACCCTGAAAAGACCAGCAATCCGGGTGTAAAGCAAGTGTGGCGCATCCATGACTCAGAGGGTTTGTGTGTGGCGGATGTACTTACCCTTGATGACTCACTTGCCTTAAAAGATGTGCAGTGCGGAAACGGATGCGGCGGGGATGAGATCCTTGAAAAAGGCAAGACCTATTCGTTTTGGCATCCGTCCGCGGATTACCGGCGCTTTACACACACTCTTGACGGCAATTTCAAGCCGCTGCTTTCCCTGCGCCTGCATGACGGAAACTCACCTGAAGAACCCAGCCTCAAGCAAATCCGGGAAAATGTCTGCACAGGGCTTGAAACCTTTGACGTAAGTTATAAGCGCCTTTTAAACCCTCATATTTACAAAGTTTCCATAAGCGAGCACCTTCGAGAACTGAAATTGCAACTAATAAAAAATCATTTAGGAGATTTATAATAAATGGCAGAACAATTAAAGGTATGGATAAAAAAANATTTAAGTTCAGATGCAAACGCTCCNGCTAAAACAAAAATTACTTGTCAATTTGGCTGCACACTCCAATCGCTTATTGACAATTTCGGTGCTCTCCCCTCCCCTCTGGTCGCTGTAAAGGTAAACGGNGAATTGCTGCCGCTTTCTTCACGTCTTGAAGTNAACGCGCATCTTGAGCCTGTACTTTTGAACACTTCAGANGGAGCCGCCATTTACCGCCATTCACTGGCGTTTTTGCTGGCGGTTGTCGCGCAGGAACTTTTCCCCGAACGGAGTCTATGCATAGGGCATTCTTTGGGATCAGGTTATTATTATACGTTTCTTGAAGGGCACGAACCTGAGCACTCAGAAATTGAAACTCTGGAACAGCGTATGCGGGAACTGGTTAAGGAGGATGTTCCTGTCACCTCTCGCTTTATGGCGTACGCTGAGGCAATGGAGATTTTTCAGCAAAACCGCCAGGACGACACGGCACTTTTGCTTGAAGAGCGCGGTGAAGCAAAAGTCATGGTAAACGAGTGCGCGGGTTTCATCGACCTGTACCTTTCCCCGCTGGTAAACCGCACCGGGCTTTTGGACACTTTTCAGTTAATGCCTTACAAAGAGGGCTTTCTCCTGCGCTTCCCGCTTACAGGAGCGGGCAAACACATAGACCCGTTTCAGGACAGTCCCAAAATCTTTTCAGTTTACGATGAATACAAAAAATGGGGGCGCATTGTCGGTGTCAACTCGGTGGGACGGCTTAACCGCATTATAGCCGAAGGCGGTGTGCGCAGTTACATTCACATAGCCGAGGCTTTCCACGAGAAAAAGTTAGCCGAAATTGCCGGCCAGATTTACCAAAAGCGCGACAGCGTCCGCGCGGTGTTTATCGCAGGTCCTTCCAGTTCGGGAAAAACTACAAGCGCAAAACGGTTGTCTATCGCGCTCA
>WQRS01000216.1 GCA_009786615.1 Treponema sp.
ACTATTCCAAAACACTCATACAAAACATGATGAAAAATATATTTGACAGATGCACCAAAAACGCAAAAAATGAAAAGTGATCACCCCGCTACGATTTGTGGGNGTATTAAACCGTATCGGCTTTGCCGAGTAAANAAAGAGGTAACTATGGAAAAAGAAAAAGCGGTAAATCAGATGACAGATGTCATGGCACGATTTATTTCTCATGTAGGGAAAACGGTTCCTGATGCTGTTTTTGCGAAGCTCAAGGAACTGCAGGCCATTGAGACAGATCCTCTTCCAAAAACTGTTTACGCCACAATGTTCAAGAATCAGGAAATGGCTCTTGAACTGGACAGACCTGCGTGTCAAGACACCGGAGTATTGCAATTTCTGGTAAAGTGCGGCGCAAATTTTCCATTGATTGGATCATTGGAAAAAATTCTTACTGATTCTGTGATCCAGGCAACTAATAATGCTCCCCTGAGGCACAACAGCGTGGAGACCTTTGATGAGCGTAATACAGGTACAAATGTTGGCAAGGGAACTCCAACATTGTTCTGGGAGATTGTTCCCGACAGCGATACTGTAGAGCTGGATGTTTACATGGCTGGCGGCGGCTGCACATTACCGGGGAAAGCAATGGTGCTGATGCCGGGCGAAGGTTATGAGGGCGTTGTCCGGTTTGTGCTGGATATAATGACATCTTATGGGATTAATGCGTGTCCGCCGCTTTTGGTGGGGGTGGGCGTGGCAACCTCTGTGGAAACAGCAGCTTTGCTTTCAAAAAAAGCATTATTCAGGCCGTTAGGGAGCAGCAACCCCAACGAACGGGCTGCAAAGCTTGAAAAAATGCTGGAAGACGGAATCAATGANATAGGNCTTGGGCCCAACGGGTTTTCCGGAAAAATGTCCGTCATGGGAGTCCACGTGGAAAACACCGCACGTCATCCATCTACTATTGGGGTGGCGGTGAATACAGGCTGTTGGTCACACCGTCATGGACATATTATTTTCAATAGCGACATGAGCTATTCCATCACCACACACAAAGGAGTTTCTTTATGAGCGATAAAAAAATTCTTACCACTCCGGTCAAACCCGAAGACATAGAGGGAATGAAGATTGGGGATATGTTTTACTTGAATGGATATATTGTCACATGCAGAGATGTGGCACACCGGAGACTTGTTGAAGATAAGCGCCCATTGCCAGTAGATATTACAGCCGGAGCGATTTATCATGCGGGGCCAATTGTCCGTCCTCTTGGAAATGACAAATTCGAAATGGTTTCAATCGGCGCTACTACCAGCATGCGGATGGAAAAATTCGAATACGAGTTTGTTAAGCAAACCGGAGTAAGGATACTTGTGGGCAAAGGCGGCATGGGGGAAGGTACTAGAAAAGCCTGTATGGAATTTAAGGCTCTCCATGTGGTCTATCCGGCAGGCTGCGCCGTGTGCGCCGCTGTCCAGGTAGAGGAAATAGAACAGGCTGAGTGGCGGGATCTGGGAATGCCGGAAACGCTCTGGGTCTGCCGCATCAAGGAATTCGGCCCTCTTGTTGTGTCCATTGATACACATGGGAATAACCTGTTTGAAGAAAACAAGGTTATTTTTAACCAGCGCAAGGAAGAGGTTTACAATAGAATTTCACAGCACGTTTCATTCATCAAATAGCGGCAAGGAGTGAGGAGACTAATATGGACCCTATAATTATTACGCTGATTCTTCTGGCGTTCGCCGTAGTGATGTTTGTCACAGAGAAAATTCCTCTGGCGTTGACCTCCATGATCGTGTGTGTTGGTTTTATTCTTACCGGAGTGCTAACTCCCGCGCAGGGCTTTGCCGGGTTTGTCAACGCAAACGTAATATTATTTGTCGGCATGTTCATTATCGGCGGTGCTTTGTTTGACACCGGGATGGCTAATGAGATAGGCGGATTGATAACCAAGTTCAAATTCGTTAAAACGGAACGCCAGGTAATCATTGCCGTAATGTTGGTCTCCGCTGTGATGTCCACGTTCCTGTCCAACACAGGAACGGCGGCTGTGCTTATTCCCGTTATCGTTGGCATATCAGCCAAAACCGGCATTCCCCGCTCAAAGCTCCTGATGTCAATGCTTTTCATAATTATCGTGGCTGGCAACAATTCGCTGATTGGCGCGCCTGGAAATTTAATTGCCCATGCCGCNCTGGAAGAGGCAACCGGCAGGGGATTCGCGTTCTTTGAATATGGGCTTGTCGGCTTTCCACTAACGATCATCGCCATGTTATATATGGCGCTGTTTGGTTACAAACTGTTGCCGTCCAGAGTGCCTACTGCAGAGACATTTGAGCAAGCATCGGATGATTACAGTCATGTCCCTTCCTGGAAGCGTTGGCTCTCGCTGGGGCTCCTGCTTGGTACTGTTTTTGTCATGGTTTTTGAACGGCAGATCGGTATCCCGCTTCATGTCGCAAGCAGCATAGGAGCAATTTTACTGGTGCTTACCCGCGTTATAAGCGAAAAACAGGCTTATAAAGCTATCGACTTAAAGGTAATATTCCTGTTTGGCGGTACTTTGGCCATTGGGGCGGCCCTTGAACGCTCTGGCGCAGGCGCTGTAATAGCGGGTGCTGTTATCGGTCTGCTGGGTGAGCATGCCCATCCGCTTGCACTGTTAGCCGCAATACTTGTTATCGCGGGAGGGTTGACCCAGTTTATGTCCAATACGGCGACCACTGCACTTTTAGTACCTGTCAGTATGGCGATTGCACAAGCCATGCAAGCTGATCCAAGTGCGGCAATGGCAGCAACGGTTATTGGCGGATCGCTGGCATTCACTACGCCTATTGCTATGCCAGCAAATACCATGATCTTTGCTGTGGGCGGTTTCAAATTCACCGACTATGTGAAGGCAGGTCTCCCAATGCTTATTCTCATGATGATCATGAGTTTTATCTTACTGCCGATCTTTTTCCCATTCTTCTAAAAACAAATATACCGGAATCCGCTTCTTTCAGGTTCGATAAAAGCGGATTCCGGATTTTTTTCGACCAGGAAAAGATGCAGGCACAGTGAGAGAGGTGTTTCCGTAGGGCTTAAAAAGTGATTGGCCGCAATTTTATGAGGAGAATTTATGAATAATAACGAAAAATCAGTGAAGAATGAAAAAATGACGGCTCCGATGGCTGTCAGCAGGATTACATTTGATGAAGCAACAGGGATGCTTACACTGAAATTGGCGAGCGAGGAAGAAATTGCAGAGGACGAAAGACTAATAAAACAGAGAGCAGAGAGCAATGAAGAAACGAGTTTGTAAAGCAGCTTATTTGCTACATGCTGTGATTTCTGACAGTGCTACTGTTCGTTGCTCATTTTTAATTGCATCGCATTGAAATTTGCAGTCCCCCATTTTCCGCAAAGGTAACAATAATTTCCCCTTTTTCTGTTTGGTTGGTTACGATTTGGGCGGTTTCCAGTACCGTA
>WQRS01000217.1 GCA_009786615.1 Treponema sp.
CGCCTGTGACTCCCATCATTCGCGGAAGCCCGCAAAACATGGTTGTCACCGAACAAAGGCTTTACGCTTGGACTCAACGGGGAGAGTTTGTCTGGGCTTTTGATTCCGCCGGAAGGTGGACTTCTTTNGCAACACCGCCGGTTTCCAACTTCGGCGGCTTTGGCGGGCTTACCGCTGTCGGAGCGCCGGGAAACGAGATACTTTTCGCCATTGTCTATTCAGGCGGCGGGAGCTTTCCTGTGCCTCATCTTGTGCGGCATTCAGGCAACCAATGGATCAGGGCGGATGTTGATCTGTCTGCTTATGCAATTGGTCGTCTTTACAGCGCCGGTAATAATATTTTCGCCCGCGCCCAGTTGCGCTCAAGCCCCACTTCATACGTCATACTGCGTTTTGTTCCAAACCTCGCCAATCTTGACGCTCCTGTTGAGTATGAACGGCTTTCGATTAGAGGCAGCACCACAGGCGATTTGGGGAACAACTTAGTTGGTGCGCTTTCTCACGCAGGACAGATTTTCATAGCCACAGCCAGAAACGGTATTTTTAGGGTGGCACCGGGTATTGGCGGCGCGGTAACGCCTTTTACAGGCGCTTCAGGTTTTAATGTTTCAGGCATTTTTTCAACAACCAATGATCTTGTCATTGTCGGCAATACCCACAACGCAGGTGTTATTCACGTTGTAAGAGGTGTCACCGCCTTCACGGCGGCTCACACATGGGAAAGCGAACCCCCGACATTCAATGGGACGTTCTTTAACGGCGGTATGAGCGTGTGGCGAAGTTTAGACCTAACGTATAATAACCCTTCCCAGCTTTTCAACAACTGGAGACCGCGCTTGCTTTTGGTTGGGATACGGACAAACGGAAGATCTCACGGTTACAGAGAGTTTATCCTTGATGAAAACGCTAACATTCTCAATGCCGCCCAGGCGCGGATACCAGGCGGCTGGGATTTTTCAGTGGAAAACACTTTTTCCACCGCTGAAAACAGATCACGCTACAATTCCAGTATAGGAACCCGTTCTGTGCGTTATATTTTGCAAGTACCCAATCTTGGCGGCAATTTTTATCCAGTCATGCATGCTGATGGAAGCCCTTGGCATGAAAGATGGCAGCCGCCGGTTTTTGCGTCCACTTCCATAGACGGATTGTGGGCGTATAATCCGAGAGAGGATTGGTGGAACGCCGAAGACGGAACGATATTGTGGCACTAGCAGACTCCGCCGAAAACGCCCACAGTGGATGATCTATTCACTTTCCCGGCCGCCGCCGCGGCGGAAAGCCCCCTTGCAGACCGTATGCGTCCGCAAGTGCTCAACGACATCATCGGTCAAGATCACATCGTTGGGCAAGGGCGGCTTTTACGCCGCGCAATTCAAGCGGACAGGCTTTCTTCCCTTATTTTTTACGGACCGCCCGGTACGGGCAAAACAAGCCTTGCGCGCGTAATCGCCAACACCACAAGCAGCGTTTTTGAAAGCCTTAACGCGGTTTTAACCGGAATCAAAGACATACGCGAAGTTATCGACCGCTCTGACGAACGGCGGCGTCTTTATGGGCGGCGCACCATCCTTTTTGTTGACGAAGTGCACCGCTGGAACAAAGCCCAGCAGGACGCGCTTTTGCCGTGGGTGGAAAACGGCACGGTTATCCTTATCGGGGCGACAACGGAAAATCCTTTTTTTGAAGTAAACCGTGCGCTTGTAAGCCGCAGCCGCATTTTCCAGTTGAAGTCCCTTGTTTCAGACGATCTTGCCAAAGCCGCCCGATGCGCCCTTGATGACAGGGATCGCGGCTACGGCAAATGGCGCGTTGTTTTTGAAGATGGCGCGTTGGAGCACCTTGTCGATGTGGCAGGCGGCGATGCCCGAAGCCTCTTAAACGCCCTGGAGCTTGCGGTGGAAACAAGCCCGAAAGATGCTCACTGGCCGCCTGCCGAAGGTGAGGAAATCTTTGTCAGCATGAAGGCGGCTGAGGAAAGCATTCAGCGCCGCGCTGTTTTATACGACAGGGACGGTGATTACCATTTTGACACCATCAGCGCGTTTATAAAAAGCGTGCGTGGAAGCGATCCGGACGCGGCATTGTACTGGCTTGCGAAAATGGTGCGCGCCGGGGAAGACCCGGCTTTCATTTTTCGCCGCATGATAATCCTTGCGATGGAAGATGTCGGACTTGCAGACCCTTCTGCCATCACCACCGTCATTTCCTGCGCCGAAGCCTTTGACCGCATCGGCTTCCCCGAAGGAAACTTCGCCTTATCNCTTGCCTGCTTGAGTCTTGCAACCGCGCCAAAGTCAAACACAACGATGGCGTTTTTTGACGCGCTTGGAGAGGTGGAAAAAGAGGATGCGGAAGTTCCCAAGCACTTAAAGGACGGAAGCCGTGATGCCGAAAGTTTCGGGCACGGGGAAGGTTATATTTACCCGCACGCTTACCGCAACCATTGGGCTGCCCAGCAGTATCTTCCCGGCGCGCTTAAGGGCAGGGTTTTTTACTCACCCTCGCGGTGCGGCTATGAAGAGCGCATTCGTGATGAAGTTTTGCGCAAGCGAGAAATTCAGGCGGCGGTGATTTTGGGCGAAACAGCGGACAANGATGTGCTTACGTGGTCATCCCGGTCGAAGGGGAGGGAAGGCTGGTTTAAGCGGCTTCAATCAGGCAAAAGCGCCCTGCTTCTTTCAGACCGCGACAGGATTTTTAGCCAGGCAGATGTAGCCCGCCATCACCGCGTTCTTGTTGCCGCCGCCGGTGACGGGCTTTTGTTGTGGGAAAGCCTGCGCCGTTCACCTGAAGGTCTTACAGCAGGCATTGTGGAAACGGAGGCGGCGCGCGAAACATTGCTTAAAGCCGCCGCCGCTTTGGACAGCGCCACAGGCTCAAGCGATACTGATCTGCCGCTGCTGGCGGTAAGCTCTGCCGCGCTGCTTGTTTCACCCGAAGCGGCTGAAAGCGCGTTTTCCTGCGGCGTTTTTGACCGCATTCTAACGCGCGAACCCTGGCGGCGCACAAGCGCGAGCGTTAGCTCAGGTCAGGCGGCATTTGACACATTCGCTTNTGCCGCCGCCGCTTTATTAACGCAGGGAGGGATAATATCGCTTGTGCAAAGTCCGCCGCGTCTTGGCCAGCGCATTTCAGGCTTGCTTTCAGCCGAAAGCGGCGCGAATCAAAAGCTGACTGAAAAGCTTAAAACCGCGGAAGAGGAGTTTTTNGCCTCACCTGAACGGGCGTTGATAAACTGGGATGNTTCAGACCTTGAAAAGAGTTTGCGCGATGCGGGATTCAGCGTCTGCATAACAGTGCTTGAACAAATGGAAGAGCGGCTTATTTTGCCCAAAGACACCGCCCTTTGGTTTGACAGCGAAAAATCAAGCTGGGGTGCATTTATTTCAAGCGCGATTGGCGAGGATGATTTTTCGGCAATACACAGCTTTCTGCAAAACAGGG
>WQRS01000218.1 GCA_009786615.1 Treponema sp.
GGCTTGTTTTTCCTCGTTAATTTCATCAAACGCCATGTGAAAGACCAGCTCTTTTCCGCCTGATTCAGAGGCAAGCGCATCAACAAGTGCGAAATCAATATCGCCGCCTGAAATAAAGCCGAAAACAAACGCCTTTACAGGAAGCGCTTTAAGCTCCCGCATTTGGCTTTTCATCGTTTCCAGCTCCGCGGCGGAGGCGGCAAAAGTCCCGTTGCTTCGAATCATCGCCGCCACTTCAAGATTTTTTGATATAGCGTAGTTTGCCATGTCCAAAGACGGCGTAAGCCCACCAACATCAAGACGGGAACAAAGTTCTATCCTGTCTGCTCCCCCGTTTGCCGCCGCATCAATTTCTTCCCTGCTTTCTACGCAGCTTTCACGAATGATTTTTTTCATAATACCCTCATTATCGACCATGATCACCTGATAAAACCAGCGGCTTATGGAATATCGGGGGATTTTTTGTAAAATTTGCCGATTTGCGTATTTTTTGCTTGCGGAACTTTCTAACCCCATTGTATACTTAGCAAGAGGACTCATAACGTGGCGTTGCCATGTTGAAGTATTTCAAAAAAAAATAACAAAATTTAGGAGGATTTTTATGATCATGCGGTATTTGTCACAAATTGGCAAAAGTTTGATGCTTCCCGTTGCGGTTTTGCCCGCGGCAGCCTTGTTGCTCGGTATTGGGTATGCGATCGACCCAGCCGGATGGGGCGGCTACAATGTGGTGGCTTCATTTCTCGTTCAGGCAGGTGATGCGATTTTAGGCATTATACCCCTGCTGTTTGCGGTCGGCGTTTCTTACGGTATGAGCAAGGACAGAGACGGCGCGGCGGCATTGACAGGGCTTGTCGGCTTTTTTGTCATCACAACCCTGCTCTCCCCCGGTTCTGCGGCAAACTTGATCGGTGAACTCTCGGAAGCCTATGCACTGGCGTTCGGCAGAGTCAACAACGTGATGGTGGGCATCATGACCGGTATTATCGCCTCGGCAATATACAACCGGTTCTCAAAGACAGAGCTTCCGGCGTGGCTTGCGTTCTTCAGCGGCCGCAGATTGCCCCCTATTCTCACAGCCGGCACAATGTCGCTGGTNTCGCTGGTGTTCCTGTTCGTTTGGCCGGTCATCTTTTCAGGCTTGCTGGCATTCGGTCAGGCTATCCTTGGGCTTGGCGCATTTGGCGCAGGTTTGTACGGTTTTGCCAACCGTCTGTTAATCCCGCTGGGATTGCACCACGCGCTCAACGCCATTTTCTGGTTTGACTTTATCGGTATNAACGACTTNGGCTACTTCTGGGCAGGTCCCGACGGCGGCGGCGTTATTGGTCAAACAGGACGCTTTATGGCGGGCTTCTTCCCTGTCATGATGTTTGGGCTTCCCGGTGCTTGTCTTGCTATGTACCGCATGGCAAAATCCGAAAACAAAAAGCGTGTTTACGGTCTTTTGTTCGCGGCGGCAATTACGTCCTTTGTCACAGGTGTTACAGAACCCATCGAGTTCTCCTTCATGTTTGTCGCCCCCTTGCTTTATTTGACCCACGCGGTGCTCACTGGCATTTCGATGTTCGTCATTTACAACCTGGGCTGGATAGCGGGCTTTGCATTTAGCGCGGGCGCTATCGACATGATTTTAAGCAGTCAGGTGGTTTTTGCCGTCAACTGGTTCCTAATTCCTGTGTTCGGCATTTTCTACTTCTTTGTGTATTTCTTCCTGTTCACCTTCCTTATCAAGAAGTTTGATCTTAAAACACCCGGACGCGAAGAAGATGATTTTGAAGCGGAAAGCAAGATTGAACTTGGCACAAGCGATTGGGCGGGCATGGCAAAACAGATCCTTGAAGGTCTTGGCGGCAAGCAAAACGTAACCAATATTGACAACTGTGCGGTGCGGCTTCGCATTGACGTGAGAGACACAACGCTCATTAACGACAAAGTTATTAAGGCAAGCGGAGCTGCCGGTGTTATCAAGCCGAGCAAAACTTCCGCCCACGTAATAATCGGGCCGAAAGTTCAGTTTGTCGCTGACGAGATTAAAAAGCTGCTTTAGCACTTGATGTGTTGTTAAGCGAAAGTTGTTCGGAAACTGGAGTTTCCGAACAACTNTATTAGGCTTGTCCGGGAATTTGTTTTAATTTCCGGACAAGTAATTTTGGCNATTNAAAAAATAAAGCCTGCGGAGGAAAGCATGTTAAAGAATTTTTTGCAAAGTNTAATGGGCGGCAGCGCCGGGAAAGTTTTTTCCCCGGTGAAAGGNAAGAGCCTTCCCATTAACAAATCTGCCGATCCCGCCCANCAGCAGGAAGCCCTCGGCAAAGGNGCGTGTTTAATGCCTGANGGCGGAAAAATATTCGCCCCGTTTAACGGCATTGTTGATATGATTTTTGAAACCAAACANGCAATTAACCTGAAAAGCGAAGACGGAATTGAGCTTTTAATTCACTGCGGCATTGACACTGTGAAACTTCGCGGAAAAGGTTTTACGATCCACGTGCAGGAAGGCGAAAAAATAAAAACCGGGCAACTGCTTTCTGAATATGACAAAAACATCATTACAAGTGCAGGTTACAGCCTTGAAACACAAGTAGTTGTAACAAATACTGGCGACTTCAAAGCCGTAACGCTTGAAAAAACAGGCGCTTGCGAAGCCGGTGATCTTTTGCTGCACGTAAAATAAAAGGAGACAAACGTGAAAGAGATTTCGTACACCATAAAAGATCCGCTGGGAATACACGCGCGCCCGGCCGGAATGTTTGTAAAAAAGCTTGAAGGCTTTTCCAGCAAAGCCACGATTGTTCGCGGTGAAGATTCGTGTGACGGGAAAAAACTTCTTGCGCTNATGAAAATGCGGGTAAAAACCGGAGAGACAATCACGGTGCGCTTTGAAGGCGATGATGAAGAAGCAGNGGCGGCGGCAGCGGCCGCTTATTTAGCCGAAGTTTTATAAAGAGTTTTTTATTTATGATAAAATTACAGGGAAAGGGAGTTTCAAGCGGCATTGCCATTGGCCGGATGATGTTTTTCCAGCGAACAGATCTCCCGATTGAAAAAAAAATGGTTAGTGACACAGCCGCAGAAATTGAGCGGTTCAAAGCTGCGCGCACGGAAGCGGCTCATCAATTGGATGCGCTTTCAGTGCATGTAGCTGAAAAAATCGGAAAAGACAACGCCCTTTTGTTCGAAATACACCGCATGATGCTTGAGGATACCGATTTCATCGATCCAATTCTTGCGGCCATNNAAAACGATCGTGTGTGCGCGGAATATGCGGTGATGGAAACNGGAAACCGTCTTGCGGATGAGTTCGCTGAAATGGACGATGAATACATGAAAGCGCGCGCGATTGATCTGCACGATGTTTCGCGGCGAGTTATCGGCATTTTAACCGGAACGCAAAAGGAGTCGGCTGACTCTGCCG
>WQRS01000219.1 GCA_009786615.1 Treponema sp.
CTTTAACAATCCGCGCGTTTTCATTGCTTATTTCTAAATCGTAAAAGACATGAATCCATCCATCCATCCCCGTAAGCGCCTGCATAATGTTGAACGTGTTGTTAGGCGTACTAATGTTGAACGAGAATTGCCCATCAGTAATAGTTCCTGAACCGCCAAGATCTAATTCGCTATAGTGGTGGATATGATCAGGCAGCCAATCCAATCCGTGGCAACAAAACCAGTCAGGGACCTCCTAAATGGTATAAGGTAAAACCCTTGGTAATCCCCCCCGCTCCCACACCTGTCCGCTAAGGTGCAATGTTGACCCTGAATGAACGCCCACACCACCAGCACCCGCTCCGCCTGCGCCGCCCGCACCTGTACCATCTACATGACCGATAGTAACACCGTTATCGCAAGCCGTAAAAGCCAGCGCGAAAAAACACACCAGCACGATTGAAACAACTTTAAACTTTCTCATAAAAACCTCCTTTATCTTAAAATTTAAATGTTACGCCAAGACTCAAAAATTGCAGCGAACTCGCACCTGCTTCCGCATAAATGCCAAAAGAGTCTGTGAAGAAAAACCTGGCACCGGCTATAAAACCCCAAAGAAAGAAAGAATTGGCTGCCGGAACGGCGAAGGCGGCTGTTCCTGTTGCATTTTGAATAACATATCCAAGGTTTAACCCTATATAGGAGTCAAAATTTCTTGCGAAATTAAAATGATACATAACCCGCGCGCCAATTCCGATGTTCCAAAAGGTAATATCATACCAAAATGGAACTTGCCATCTCCATGTAGATAATATTCCTGAAGCTCCTACTGTTATGGGCACAGTGTCTGAAACCCTGAAAGACACACTTGCCGAAATTGGCGGAATACCCATACTATAAGCGCCAGTTGGACCCAAACCAACGCCTGCGTTTATAAACACCCTGTTATCTTCAATGCCGGGCGCGAAGCTGTTAAACCATCTCTGGTAACGCGCAACCGCTGTCGGTACAGGTGGCGGCGGCATCCCGGGCGGAACCTGACCTGCAGGCAAAGGCGGCGGTGCTGCAGGAAGAAAGGGCAGAAGCTCTGCGACGGTTCCTGCGGCAGCCCATGCAGGCATTCCCTCCCTCCAGACAAATGTCGCGCTGGTTAACTGCCCTCTGTTAACCAATTCCATAAGACCGGCTGTGCCATGAGGTCCTGTCGGCTGCCCGCCCACAGCCACAAAAAAGCCTGTTAAAACCGGAATTGCTTGAGCAGCCGCAATTCCGCCTGTGCCGGTTATCATGACGATACCAATAATAACCGCGCATAAATTTCTCCCCATAAAAAAATACCCCTTCTTTGTGAATCCCACTTCTTTAGTGGTAATCACGAATATACATCCGTCCTCAAGGACGAATTCATTCCAATATTGCTGTTTGAAATATTTGCGCAAGTGTGATGATGGAAAATACCGCAGGAATTGATTTCTTTATATTGCACTCCCGTTATGGTAGATAACCGCTTTTTTCCCTAACGAAGCCATAGTTGTCTGACACTTGAGCGCTATCTGTTTTTTCGCTGAAAAATCAACAATTAACAAATAATAATCAATAATTAGTTGATTGTCAATAGATTCATAGTTTTTATAATCGGCTATGGATCGGCAAAAATGGCAATATGGCAAATATACGTGATATTTTGGCAAAGAACCTGAAAGAAAACCGCCGCAAACATCGCATTACCCAATCAGCGCTGGCAGAGAAAGCAGAAGTTTCCACCCAGTACATCGCTATGATAGAAACTTCCCGCCAATTCCCAACCCCTGAGGTACTTGAGCGAATAGCCGCCGCCTTTGGCATTGGATCGCACGAACTGTTTACCGTCCCGCCTTCACCGGAAAGCTCCATGGAACGGCTGCACAAGGACATCATCCGCGAAATCAGGGAAGTGATCGTTGAAGTACTGGAAAGAGCCCTTGCTGACAAACACAAGTAAATACTAGCGTCTGCACGCTGTTACAGTGAAACAGCGGCAAGAAAGCGGGTGGTTTCGGGGTCAAGTTTTACCGTCATGCCGTATTTAAGGGCGAAGAACCCCGGCTTGCCTGTGACAGGCATTACAGTATTATTCGTGAAGTACTCGTCCAAATAATCAGCTTCTTCATCTGTCATTTTCTTCATTATTGTGTTTGAATGCACTCGGTTTGAAAGCAAATCCTTCTTCCACGTACAAAATGACAAGCTTATCAAGATTGCCCTGAAAGTGCTCGGCACAAGATAACCACACCAAACGCACGAACAATGGAATATCTGGAAGGCACTAAAACCAGGGTAAATTACCGAAGAAGCTGCTTGAGCGCGTACTCATTTTCTTCGCCTTCTTCTTCCTCTTCACTTTCCTCATCGCCACCCTCGTCCTCGTCTTCATCGCTTTCTTCATAATCGGAATCGGCTCCCGTTGCAAGGCTTTCTCCAGTGCGTTTCAGCGATTCGTAGCAGGTGATACCGGCTTGCGCGATTTCTTCATCGTCCTCGCCTGAAAAACCCGCGAAGGCGCAGATGCAATCGCCGTCATCGCTTATGATGGCTCCCTTCCAAAAAGACTCATGACCCAGCACTTGGTAATAATTGGTTCCTGAGTTTTTCCCCGTGCGCCTGCAAAACGCGACTTTTCCGTGGGCAAGGGCATCGAAGTTCGTTCCATTGTTGATCACCAAATCTCCCTCGAAGGTGTAATCACGGAAAACCGTGCCGAAACTGCGGCAGCTTGAATCCCACTGCTCACTATTTTTCTTATCCCTGACCGACACGACCATCATGCCGCGTTTGCCTTTTTGTTTATAATCAACATCGCTGTCATAAATGGCTTTGGTCTTTTTTTCCATAGCGTTTAGAATTGCGTTCCTGTTCATCCGTTTATTTTAACATGGAGAATATGAACCGTCCAGTTCTTTGAATGCGTCAATCAAAAAAGGGTCAAGAAAAAGAAGCCCAGCTTTGGTGAGCACTGTTTTATCCGCCTCTGCAAGTCCCCGCCCCCTCCACGCTCGCAAAGTATCAGGAATTAGTTCTGTGATGTTTACGTGAAAGCGGCGGCGGAACAAATCTTCATCGGGGCCTTCGGTGCAGCGAAATCCCATAAGGAGGGTTTCTTTTATCAGGGTGAGTGCAGACAAGTTTTCATGTACTGCCTGAAATTCTTGGGTTGATAAAAATGCGTCTATTGCGGCAGGAATTGTGTAGCGAAAGCCCGTTCCTGTTTCATCGTTTATCACAGTTGCCGATCCCGCGGGGCCTAGGGCAAGCCAAGAAAGCATACGCCAGTAGCGGGTATTGTGGCGGGATTCCTTGCCTGAAAGGCAAAAGTTGGAAACCTCATACTGGCTGTAAAGTGATTTCTCCAAAGCGTCCCTGCCGCAAATCCACAAGCGCTCCGCTTC
>WQRS01000220.1 GCA_009786615.1 Treponema sp.
AAAATCTGCGTTTATTGACCAATTCTTGGATTATAGCATAAAAATCGTAAAATACTATAAAAAATGCACATTTCAGCAAATTATAATTGCCATAAAGGAAATGTGTCAAGAGAAGGAAGCAATATATAATTGCCAAAAAGGTCATTTTTTTACTGAGGTGTATGGCAAGTATCAGAGAAATATTATCCCGAAATTTTAAGATGAACCGCCTTAAATTAGGCTTGACGCAGGAACAGTTGGCAGAAAAGGCAGAGATGTCCACCCACTACATCGCGATGATAGAGACGTGCAAAAAATACCCCAAGCCTGAAACGCTTGAGCGTCTTGCAAAAGCCCTCAACGTTGAGCCTCATCAGCTTTTCAGCACAGGAGAAACAGTTGATGAATCTCTCAAGCGATTACACCAAGTGATTGTCGCGGACATGAAGGGGATTGTGCGTGAAACCATAAAAGAAACCCTTGCTGATCTCTGCAAGAAATAACCCGCCTCCCTGAAACCAGCGCGGAAGATGTTCGGGTTTAGTGCCCTTTCACCATAAACTCTAACACCCTGTTGCGGTCAGCTTTCAGGATGGTAATCGAATAGCCTTCCACATCAAACTGGTGCCCCTCTTGCGGGATTTCACCCAATTTATCCAGCACCCAGCCGCCGGCCGTTGAAGTGTTGCTGTCGATATTTTCGTCACTGATCTGAAACTGCTGCATAAAATCTTTTACCGGAGTGTTCCCGCTGATGCGGTATCCGCCCGCAAGCGAGACGACATTCTCTGTCTGCTTATCGTGCTCATCCCAAATGTCGCCGACTAATTCTTCAACGATGTCTTCAAGCGTGACGATTCCCATTGTGCCGCCGTATTCGTCAAGCACTACAGCAAGATGCGTTTTTGCGTTTTGAAGATTTTTTAAAAGACGGGGAATCTTGATTGTTTTGGCGACAAACAAAACAGGTTTTACAATACCTGACACAGGTTTTTTGTTGCGCAAAACTTCGTGCACAAAATCTTTGAGAATAATTACGCCTGTTATATTGTCGATGGAATCAACATAAACCGGCAGGCGCGAATGACCTGAATCAAAAAAGCACTGTTCGATAATCTCAATGTCATCTTTTGCCGACACAGCCTTTATATCAACCCGCGGGGTAAGAATGTCGTTTGCGGCAAGATCATCAAACTCAATCGCGCTGCGGATCATGTGCTCCTCGCCCTCGTTAATTCCCCCCACCTCGCGCACTTCCTCAACGAAGGTTAAAAGTTCAGCTTCCGTTACTTTGTTGTTCGATCGCAGGCGGAACAATTTAACGATAACGCGCTTCCAAAGCGATGCCACGTAGTTTACAGGCGTGAAAATAAACATCAAAAAGCGCATGGGGTAGACATTAAGCAGGACGAACTTTTCCGGTTCCTCTTTTGCCATCGTCTTAGGCGATATTTCCCCGATAATGAGCATGAGTATGGTCGTAACTACAGTGGCAACAGTCACCCCAAGCGCCCCCAACAGCTCCACAAAAAACACTGTTGCAATGGCGGCGGCTAAAATGTTTACGATGTTGTTACCTACCGATACGGTGGAAATAAACTTGTCGTATTTTTCAGCGATGCTAAGCGCAAGTGCCGCCCTGCGGTTTCCTTCCGCTGCCAGATGTTTCAGCCGTATTTTGCTTACCGACAGGAAGGCGGTTTCGGTGGCCGCAAAAAAGCCTGAGCAGAAAAGCAAAACGGCAAACAATACCATCGTGCTTATACTATGAGAGTCCATACGGTATTATTTTCTGTTTTGTTTTTTGTGTCAACAGGAATGCGTATCGCCGCCGCCCTGCGTGAGAGCCGGTTCCAGCGCATCGGCAAGCGCCTGCTCTATAAGTGAGTCAGCTTCAAGGACATGGTAGATCTTTAAAGCCTCATCAGGGTCGCCGTGCAGGATGGGGTGGGGTGGGGTAAAGATGGAACAGCAATCTTGATAAGGTAGAATCGATGTTTGGTACGTGCCGATGCGCTGGGCTTTTTCGATAATTTCTTCCTTGTTCATGCCGATGAGGGGGCGGAGAATAGGCAGCTTCACCATGCTTTGGGTGCATGAAATATTTTCGATGGTTTGGCTTGCCACCTGCGAAAGGCTTTCCCCGCTTATAAGGCATTTGCTTCCGCGCCGCACCGCAAGCCTCTGGGCGCAGTCCATCATCGCCATACGCAATACAACTGTCCGCCATGCTTCAGGTGTCCGCTCTTTTATGCGCGTCTGCAGCGCCGTAAAACTCACAGAAAAAAGGCGGAGCCCCTGCGTGTAGCGCCCCACGATTTCGGCAAGGCTCACAACTTTTTCTTGCGCTTCCGAAGAGGTGTACGGATAGGCGTGAAAATATACCGCCTCAAGCATCAAACCGCGGCTTGCCATCATATAACCTGCAACAGGTGAGTCAATGCCGCCTGAAAGCAGCAAAAGCCCTCGCCCCGCCGTCCCAACAGGAAGCCCCCGCCTGCCTTCGCGGGCGTTTGCGAAAACGTACGCCCGCTCACGAATTTCCACCTCGATAAGACCGCCGGGATTGTGCACATCAACGGTTAGACCGGGAACTTCGGCAAGCACCGCGTCCCCTGCCGCACAGCGGATTTGNTATGAATCAAACGGAAGGCGTTTGTCGGTGCGGCGGGCTTCNACTTTGAAGGTGCTGATTCCGCGCTCGCGCAAGATAAGCGCCTCTTCCACNCAGGCGGCAGTAACCGCCTCAAGCGTTTTTTCCACAGTTTTTGTCTTTGCCCANCCTGATATTCCCATAAGGCGGTCAAGGGCGTCTTCGGTTTCAGCCTCTGTCTCCTTTTGGCACTCNACATAAAACCTGCCGTTTTTCATGATGATGCGGGCATTTGTGCCTTTCAGCATCCGGCTGAGATTTCTTCGTAAAGTGATTTCAAAAAGCCGCCTATTGCCGCCTTTGAGGGTAAGTTCGCCGAGTTTGATAAGATACGTTGTCATCATAAAAACGATAATGCCTTTTCGATTGCGATAAGAAGGGCATCCATGTCCGCCTTCTGTGTAGACCAGCCTTGCGAGATTCTGATTCCCTCAAGACGCTCATTATGTGAAAGCCCCATTGCCTGGAGGGCGGGGCGAAGAGCCGAAGTTGACGAACAGGCGGAGCCGGTGGAAACGGCAATACCTGCATCGTCAAGCGCCCTNACCATAACTTCTCCCGGAACGCCNTTAAAACCCACCTGTAATATCCACGGGGAAAAACGCTCGTCTTCTTGCCGGCGATCTTCGGGGATAAGGCGGCAGCGGCTAATGGTTTGCAGGCGGCTTAT
>WQRS01000221.1 GCA_009786615.1 Treponema sp.
GTTTTCCGCTTCCTGAACTTCCGCAATAAAAATCGTGTGCGTGTAATTATCCACAAAATCAATTACTTTGCACTGTATATATCCTGTGACACCTTCCTTCAAATGCGGCAAACCGGAAGGCGAAAAGCCGTAAGAAACACCTGAAAACTTGTCTTTTTCTTTGCTGCTTGAAAAGCCAAATGCGCTGATTATGTTTTCTTTAATGTTCTCGGATAAAATGGACGGCAAACTCTTTTGTTTTTTTAATGCAAACATTTGTAAAATTATTTTTGTTGATGCAGACCGAAAGCGTAACCGGATTTGAAGTTGTTTGCATTACCGTGTTTACAACACAGCCGACGTTTCTTTCACCGTCCTTTGCACCAATGATAAATAAACCATACGACAAATTAAATAATGTTGTTACATCCATATACACCTCACATAATACCGACGTTAAGGTATTCTTTCACTTTGCGGGTATTATGTCAATCACGCACCGCATGTATCTACCATACACATAGGCAAGCGCAGGTGAAAATTGTACAATGTGCGCCTGGTGGAAAAAGATGTTCCGGAAAACCACAATTTAGAAAGCGCATGGTTTCCCCTTGATTGGGGCGCGGCGCAACAGGCTCCCGCCGCTTTTCTTTCGCTTGCGACATTGGGGGATATGCCTGTAAAACCGGAGCCGACAAATCGGGTACGGCAGGAAATCGCAAAACTCTTTCCTGAAAAACGCTTTGTCTGGCTTACGCAGGAACACACCCGCATCGTGCTTCCCGCCGATTCGGGCTCTGTGGATGTTTGCGGGCAAATCGGGGACGGCCTTGTAACCAACGATCCGCACACGATCATCGGGGTTACTGTTGCCGACTGCCTGCCGGTTTTTCTGTGGGACACAGTTTCAGGTGCCCGTTCGTTGTGTCATTCAGGCTGGAAAGGAACCGGAATTGTGCGCCATGCGCTTAATCTTATGAAAACCCGCTATGGCGCTCTGCCGCAAACAGTGCGCGCGATTTTAGGACCGGGAATCCGCCCCTGTTGTTATGCGGTTCCACAGGAACGCGCCGAAACCTTTACCGCCGAGTTTGGTGAAGAAACTGCGATTTTCCGTGGCGGTCAATGGTACTTGGATATTGCCGCTGCAAACAAAGCTATTCTTGCTACTGAAGGAATAGATGCCGTAAATATACATAGCGAATGCACCTGCTGCGACACACGTTTTTCATCCTACCGCCGTCAGGGGAAAAATTTTACGCGAATGCTTGCCCTTTGCGGTGTTGATACAAAAAGTGCTGAAAACCTGTGATAATGTCCCGTTTTGTCCTCAAAAGAATCATTTGTTGAAAATTTTTTACAGTGCTGATAAAATTATCATAATACATAATTTTTTTTTACACCATTTAGTAAACCAAATCCAAATAGTGGAGGTTTTCACATGGAACAAACGAAAATTTCTCGTAGACAATTTTTAAAATCTACAGGAGCGGTGGTCGGAGGTGCTGTTGTCGGCACCAGTTTAATGGGGTTTTCAGGCTGTGCTACAGCCGGGGCCGGCGCGGCAGGGTGGGTTCCACCGCATAACCCAAACGCCCCTATCTTCCAACCCACAAGGATAGGTTCCCTTGAGCTTAAAAACAAGATGATAAGGGCAGCGATGGCAGAGTACCGCTTTACCGGTGCGCTCGGCAACCCTACTCCTGAATTGCTAAGAATGTGGGGGGACGATGCTGCGGGCGGTATAGGAATGGTTATAACAGGCGGCATAAGTGTTTTGCAAGATGATCACGCTGGTACTTTTTTTGGCGGTTTTACTGATCCAAGCCAAATTCCTTTATACAGGGAGGCCGCAAATATAGTTCATGCGAATGGATCAAAAATCTGTGCGCAAATAATGATGGTCGGCGAAAACTCTCACCTTGCTCATGCAAATATATCCAGAGATGATATACAACGCGCCATAAACGCTTATGCGCAGACAACCGTAATGCTGCGGGATGCCGGTTTTGACGCCGTTAGTTTCCATTTTGCCCATGGTTATCTGCTCGGTCATATTTGGGCTCACCATATCAACGTAAGAACCGATGAATATGGCGGCAGTGCAGAAAATCGCGCTCGTATGGGTTTTGAAATTGTCGAAGCCTGTCGCAGGGCTGTCGGCAGGGATTTCCCCCTTACCGCTAAAATGCATGGTAATGAACACGTATTCCGACCAGGCAGCACACAGGAAGAAACCAACTTTTATGTGCAGGGTCTTGCGGATAGGGGAATTGACGTGATAGAAATAAGCGGCGCTGGCGGCGCGGCACGTTTGGATATCCTCTCCAAAGAAGACCAAAACTATTTCTCACGGGACGCGAGAATGATTGCCAGAAGCGTCAACGTTCCTTTGATGCTTACAGGCGGCATCAGGAATGTAATGCTGATGGAAGAAGCCCTAAGACACAACAGCAATCTTGTGGCTTTTGGTATGGCAAGAAGCATACTTGCTGAACCGCAATTGCCGAACATTTGGCAGAACAATACCAACCATGTTCCGAGGTGTATAGCATGTAACTGGTGTTTAACAGACAGGCTTATGGCTTTCCAAAGAACCATCTGTATTCTTGACCAAGGTCGGGCATAGAGAGGGCGAAACCACTAAAACACAACTAGATCTCCCCAGAGCTGGGTAGATCTGGTTGTTTAAGAAAGTCAGAAAAACCCCTAGCAAAAAGCTAAGGGGTTTCTGCTTTCACCTTTTCATACAATCTCCTTAGGAATTACCAATTAATTCCTTACGGGTTCTATTTGTGATTTTGACCGTGTAATTGGGAAAAGTCAAGAAAATATTTTTAACAGCAAGTGGAAATCTACTTTCAAAAATCTTAATCCCTTACGCCGCCCGCGTGGGGATTTCGGTCTTTTTGGTTGGTTTTGACGCAGAACGAGCGCAAAATTGACAAATAATGAACACGTAGTGTACAATGGGCGGGGTTTGATTCCATTTTCGTACTGGCTCAAACTCGTTCACTGTGAAAAGGAGCACACATGGGTCAAAAAGTTAGCACGCTGAGTAAACTTGATAGTAAGTTAGTTCAGAAGTATAAAGATAAAGGTATTCAACAGCATATTACCACTAAACTGGAATTTAATATTGGTATAGCCGGTACTGAGTTTACCAACATTGAAGAAGCTATTCTTTACGCATATCGATGCGGATTAGCAGTTATGAGTTCGGAGCAGTCAAAAAGAACAAAAGAAGATCAAGCGACGGTTGATCAAGATGAACTTTATGGAATACTAAAGCACGGCAG
>WQRS01000222.1 GCA_009786615.1 Treponema sp.
TCGTAGTCCAAACATTCGGCGGAAAAGTAGCCCATATCCCGCATGAGGGCTTCAAGCAGCTCCGCATCGCTTTGTAAGCCTTGAATGGCGTGGATGGGAACTTTTGTGAAAAAACGGCTTAGAAAGCGGGGCGCGGGAACAGAAGCGTTTTTACCGAACATCGGGAAAAGTCTCTTGCGGTTGTGCAAAAGAAGCGATGAGATTTCGCCTGACTCATCGGGCAATTGCCANACATCGATTCCGCTTGTATCATGGCGCAAAAAACGGGATATGGCGGCAACACAGAATATTTCCCTTGCCCGCAAAAAACTTTCCGCACTGTTAATTTCCGCTTTGGTCATTTTCCGCCAGTTAAGGCGCGGAGTTTTCAGTTGTAGCCCTGTCCCTTCAAGCCGTCAATGTAGGCCGCCGCGCAGTGTGCCGCCACCGCACCATCGGAAACGGCGGTAACGACTTGGCGGAAGGGAGTTGCCCGCACATCACCCGCCGCGAAAAGCCCCGGCTCAACGGTGGACATACGCGCATCGGTGACAATGTATCCGTTTTCGTCCGTTTCCGTGCTGATGCCGCTTGCGTCTTTTATAAGGGATGTTTGCGGAATCGTGCCTGTGAAAATGAACACCGCATCGGCGCTTTCTTCGTACGAAGGCTTGCCTGAACCGTCCGTTCCCGCAAGCACCACCGAGGCGACCTTGCCGCCAAAACCGCCGTCCGGCTGTCCTTTGATTTCCTGCATGACTGTGTTAAAACGCACGGTGATATTGGGATTGTTCAAAACCCGCTGCGCCACGGCTTTCTGGGCGCGGAAGCGTTCGCGGCGGTGAATCATAATCACCTTGTCGCTGAGTTTGGAAAGGTACTGCGCCTCATCACAGGCGGCATCCCCGCCGCCGACCACGAAGATTTTTTTGTTTTTGAAAAAAGGGCCATCGCAGGTGGCGCAGTAGGAAACCCCGCGCCCGGAAAATTCCTTTTCGCCGGGGATGTCCAGCGTGCGGTGTTTTGCGCCTGTGGCGAAAATCACGGCGTGGGCGGTGCGCGTAATGCCGGAGGCAAGCGTCACGGTGAAAACATCACCCGCTTTATTTAAAACTTGCGCCTGGTCGGTCAAAAAAACCGCCCCGAAATCTTCGGCTTGGCGGCGCATATCCTCGCCAAAATCAAAGCCGGTTTTCCCCGCCTGAATACCGGGGTAATTTTCCAATACGTCAATAAGAAGCGCTTGCCCGCCGGGGGCAAGGTGTTCCAATACCAGCGTAGAGAGGTTTGAGCGCGCGCCGTACTGCGCCGCCGCAAGACCGGCAGGTCCCGCGCCTATGATGATTAAGTCTGCGTCTGTCTTTGTCATGATGTTTAAACTTTGTCACGTATGGCGCATAAGGTCAATGCGCTTGTGTTGACGTGACAGTCTCCGTGTAATACCATTCCTTCATGGGGAACTTGTTTACGCTTTACATCGCATTGGCGGTTTTCGGCATAGGGGTAACCATAGTCGATTTTCTTGGCATCATGGATCAGGCGGGTGATTCCGGTGATTCAGGCGGCGACTCAAGCGATTCCGGCGCAAGCGCCGCAAAAGCGCACGGCTCGTATCTCGGTCCCGGCGCTAAAGCCCCTGCGGAAAAACACGGCATTCGGGCGCTTACCGCGCTCATCGGGCTTTTGCGGAGCGCCGTTTACTTTTCACTGGGCTTTGGCCCCACAGGGATTTTCGCCACGCTTATCGGGCTTTCCCCAACCGCAAGCCTCGTTTGGGCGTCAGGCATAGGGGCAGGCGTAATGGTGCTTGCCCGTCTGCTCAAGCGCTTCATACGGCGGGATTTGGACTCTTCGATCAAACCTGACGAACTGCTCCACGAAAAGGGCGTTTTGCTTCTCCCGCTGGAAGGGGAATCAATTTCCAAAGCGGTCGTAAAACAGTTCGGGCGGGAAACGCGGGTTTATGTCCGCTGTTCGCAGGCTGGCGTTAAACTTTCAAAAGGGCAGGAAGTCATCATNGTGGATCATGATGATGATGTATACTGGGTGAAGCCGCTGGANCCAAGTTAATGCGGCAGATAATCGCAACACGCTATTAAAACACTGGACACGCACATCGTAAGAATATTATAGTTCCACCATGCCTTTTCTTCTCATAAAACAACTGTTAGAAACTCCCGCCGATGGTCGCGGGATTTGTGTGCGCGGCTGGGTCAGAACCAAGCGTGAAATGAAAAACCTCGTTTTCGTGGAAGTAAACGATGGCTCCTGCTTCCGCGGCATCCAGTGCACTTTCGATGTTGCGGCGGGTTTGGATTCCGCCACAGTACAGGCGCTTTCGGCACTTAGTACCGGCGCGGCGGTGGAAATATGCGCTAAACTCGTTCCCTCCCCGGCGTCAGGTCAGGCGGTGGAGGCGGCGGCTTCTTCGCTAATTATCGTAGGTTCATCTCCGGCGGAAGCAGAGGGCGACACGCCCGCCTACCCGCTCCAGAAAAAACGCCATTCGCTGGAATTCTTGAGGGAAATCGCCCATCTCAGGGTGAGGACGAACACGTTTGGGGCGGTTGCGAGGGTTCGCAACAGGCTGGCGTTTGCGGTGCACGAGTTTTTCCAAAGCCGCTTTTTTCAGTATGTCCACACGCCCATCATCACCGCAAGTGATGCCGAAGGCGCGGGGGCGATGTTCCAGGTGACCACGCTAGATATGGATTTGATTGCCAAATCCGGCAAAGCCCCGGATTTTGCCAAGGATTTTTTCGGCAAACGCACTTTTCTCACCGTGTCAGGGCAGCTTGAGGGCGAAACCTACGCGCTGGCGCTTTCCCGTATTTACACCTTTGGCCCCACGTTCAGAGCCGAAAATTCCAACACCAGCCGCCACCTTGCGGAGTTTTGGATGATAGAGCCGGAAGTCGCCTTCGCCCATCTTGAAGACAATATGGCGCTGGCTGAAGACTTCATCAAAGCGCTCTTTCAGGCGGTGCTAAAAGATTGCCATGAAGACCTTGAGTTTTTCGATGCTCATGTCGAAAAAGGAATTATCGGAACGCTTGAGTCGGTGGCGGCTTCCAAATTCGCCCACATGACATACACCGATGCGGTAACTGAACTTGAAAAGGCTGTGGCAAGCGGAAACGCCTTTGAGTTCAAGCCTTATTGGGGGTGCGACCTCCAAAGTGAGCACGAAAAGTTCCTCACCGAAAAAGTGGTGAAGGGGCCGGTGATTCTCACCGATTATCCGAAGGAAATAAAGGCGTTTTATATGAAGCAAAACAGCGA
>WQRS01000223.1 GCA_009786615.1 Treponema sp.
GCTTAGGGAAATTAAAAGCGTTTTTGCCCCATTGCGGCCAAAAAGTTTCAGCGAAAGCACATCAAAAGCGCTTTGCACCGCCTTTTGTATTTGCGCGCCGCGTAAGTCCAGCTCGCTTAAGATGAGGTCGATTTCCTTCCAGTTAAGGGACATAAAATCAGTATACTGCCGTGCGGCAATTTATGCCATCGGTAAAGCTCAGTCTGGCACAGCGCTAAAAACCGGCCGCAAACTCCCGTACATATTGCCGCACAATATTTGCCGTATCCTCCTGTGAAACGCCTGAATAATCGACCCATTTCACATCCGAAAGCGAGGCGAAAAACGTGATCTGCCGTTTTGCGTAACGNCTTGAGTTTTGCGCCACAAGCGCCTGCACTCCGTCCATGTCGGCGGAAAGCCGCCACGTTTTGCCTTCATCTTCCACAAAAAACTCTTTATAACCGATTGCCTTTAACCCGGGATCCTCAGGTGTGTAACCTGCTTCATAAAGCCGCCTTACTTCATCGGCAAGCCCTGAGTTAAACATGGCGGCGGTGCGTTCGTTGATGCGGCGGTACAAGTCTTCGCGGTTTCTGCGAAGACCGATGAGCAAAAAACGAAGCGGTCGTCCGGCTTGAAGACAGGCGTCTTCAAGCCGGACGGCGCTTTCCCCCGCTTGAGCGCTCCACGCAGATGAGTATGAGCTTAAAGGTCTGCCTGAAACGCGGTAAACTTCAAGCGCCCGCAAAAGGCGGTATTCATCGTTTATGTGAATGCGATGTGCGCTTACAGGATCAACCGCCGCAAGTTCATTCATAAGATCAAGCGCACTTGAGTTTTCAAGTTCTTTTTTCAAAAGCAGGCGCACACTCTTGTCGGAAGGCGGCGATTCCGCCAAACCCATCACGAGGTTTTTTACGTAAAAGCCTGTTCCGCCTGAAACCACAGGCAGAGCACCGCGGCTCCATGCCGCACGGCAGGTTTCTTCGGCAAGGCGCACAAAAGTGCCCGCGTTAAATTGCTCATCGGGGTTTAATATGTCGATAAGGTGGTGCGGTATTTTCTCCCGCTGCGTTAGGGAAGGTTTTGCCGTTCCTATGTCCATGCCGCGGTAAACCTGCATGGAATCAGAAGAGATAATTTCTGCCTTTAAGGAATTGAGCGTTAAGATTTTTTCAAGCAGTTCGGTCTTGCCGGAAGCTGTGGCGCCGAAAAGAACGAGTACGGGTATAATTTATTGCTACTCCGAATCCAGGCGGAAATCCACTTGCCTGAAAAAAACCTGGCGGGCTGCAAGAGAAACCACTTTACCATCGTTTTCATCGATCCAGTACAAAGCATCATCATCCTGCGCAGCGTACAGCATGGAAAGCTGATACGATCTGCGGGAAGACGCGGCGGTTATCTCATACATATTCTTGTCATACTCGATCAACTCTTTTAATGGAAATATCATGTCTTCTCCTCATAAGTTATGTTCAGAAATTCTTCTAAACTCATCCTCAATCGCCAAAAAAGCGTCAACGATTATCGGATCAAATTGCGTTTCCCTGGCATCCGCGATCATTGCGGCGGCTTCATCATATGGAAACGCCTTTTTATACACTCTCGCGCACACAAGCGCGTCGTACACGTCAGCCAAAGACGCAAGGCGCGCAACAAGCGGTATCTCTTCACTTTCAAGCCCCTGCGGATAACCTTTCCCGTCCCAGCGCTCATGATGACTGTAGCAAATATCTTCGCTGTGTTTCAAGTACATCGAACCATTAATATCGCCCAATTCGCCAATGATCCTCTTCCCTTGTACCGTGTGAGTTTTGATGACATCGTACTCTTCAGGCGATAAACTGCCGGGCTTAAGCAAAATGCGGTCAGGAATCGCTATCTTTCCAACATCATGAAGCGCCATTGCCTTTACAATTAACTCAGGCTGCATCTTCAGAAGATTTTCCGAATATTTTGAGCGGGACAAAATTAACCGCTTAATAAGTGCCCCAACGTAAAATTGCGTCCGTTTAACGTGGCTGCCTGATTCCAGGTCGCGATGCTCAATCACGTTTGCAAGACCTTGCAGGGCGCTTCCCAAAACATGGTTTGCCTCCTCAGTTTTTTTTATCACTTCTTTGGTTTTTTCGGCAACCAGATCTTCAAGACTTTCGCGATAACTTCTCAGTGCGATTTGGTTGTGAACCCTAAGCTTAACAACCTTCGGAGAGAAAGGCTTGCTGATAAAATCCGCGGCTCCCGCGGCAAGCAGTTCGCACTCAGAACTACTGTCGGCGGTTATAAAAATCACCGGTATTTTTCTTAAAGTCTCATCCGCCATGAGGATATCAAACATTTCCCTTCCTGACATCTGCGGCATTTGCAGGTCAAGTAAAATTATATTGGGAAGTTCTTTCGCTTCACTGAGCACCTGCAAAGCCTGCTTTCCATTGTCGGCAGTCATTATAGCGTATTCGTCATGTAAAATTTCATATAAAATTTTTACATTTAATCTGCTGTCATCAACAACAAGAACTGACGGGTTTTTAGCGCTATGCATTGGCAGCTATTACTTCTTCTACTTGCACCAACGTTTGCGAAAAACACAGTTTAAAATTCTCAAGTGATTCATTTTTGAGCGCTTTTCCTTTTATCTGTATTTCCACATCCAAAGACTGCTTGAAAAGCTCTGGTAAAGAAAGATTTGCGGCNACACCTTTTATGGCGTGTATTGCCGCTTGCGCTTGTTCCCAGTCCTGGTCAGCGACACATGAAAGCAGNTTGTCGAGGTTTGTGTCAGATTTGAATTTTGCAAGAATTTTAGCATAAAGCTTGCTGTTGTTCATAAGCCGCTTTTTTCCGTCTTCTTCATCAATATAGGCAATGCTTGACATAGAACCTCCACGTCCATAAAGACTATACGAAAATACGGTTTTATTCAAGATTGTCAAGCAAATAATTTTGAGGCAAAGTCAAGCGGATATGGCGTTATAAAGATAATCTTGTTATGATGGAAAACTATGGATGATGTGAAAAAAGCTGAATACATGACGAGCCTTAGGGGAAACTGCCTGGTCAGCAAAACTCACCGATGCATAGCTTTTCGCGGGCGCATCGACACATTNCAAGCGGAAGTTATTCAAGCGCAGGTATTGGCGGCGGCAGAAGGTGAAAGTGAAGTTTGTTCGCACTTAGGTGAAATTCTTGATTACCTGCGCACAATAATGTCCGCTGAAGTTACCGAGTCGCCGCTATCGCCGCCTTTTTTGTTCGGTCTTGA
>WQRS01000224.1 GCA_009786615.1 Treponema sp.
GCGGCGCGGAAAAGGCTTCTAAGGAGAATGTCCACAGCCGTTTTCTGAAAAGAAGCGGCAATATCTTCGCTTTTATCGCCGCCGGAAGGTTTCACACCGACACGGAACAGGTCAAGCTGGTTTACCGCCGCCGTTTTTAGCCCTGAATACGAAACGTCATAGCGAAAATCGCCTTTGTGCAAGTTTGGCATGGGAAAACGNAAAGCATTCATGTTGCCGCTTTTTGCCATTTTGTCGATAACCGCTCCGCCNGGATANCCGAAACCGTAGTGCTTTGAAACTTTGTCAAAGGCTTCCCCGACAGCATCATCAATTGTCGTACCCAAAATCGTTATGTCATCAAAATTATCCGCCCGGCAAATGATTGTATGCCCGCCTGACACCAAAAGCCCCAAAAACGGATACGCAGGGCACTCATTTCCCGCCTCCGGTTGGCTACCGCTTTTTTCCAATCGCGGGGCGTACAGATGCGCCAACATGTGATCAACGGCGATAAACGGAATGCCGCGCGCCCACGCGAAAGCTTTGGCGAAACTCAAACCCACAAGGAGCGATCCCAAAAGCCCCGGATGGGCGGCGGCGGCAACAGCGTCAATATCGGCGGGCTTCAAAGCCGCCGCATCAAGCGCTTCCCCGACCACNCGGTGTATCCACTCAGTATGCATACGTGANGCGATTTCAGGCACAACACCCGAATACTTTGCNTGAAACGGGATTTGNGTGGCGACTACGTTTGAAAGAATGGTTTTTCCGTCAACGACAACGGCGGCAGCGCATTCATCACAGGAGGTTTCGATTCCGAGCACTTTCATGGTTTTACCGCATATCCTGCAACACGTCAGTCACTGACGAAAACGAAAAACCGCGCTGTATGAGGAGGGGGTACTTTTCTTTCAAAAGCGGGGCAAGTTCCTGTGTCCACGCATGACCTATGAGTATCGCAAAACCGTTTTGCTGTGCGCGAACAAGCCCCATGTTAATAAAATATGTAATTGAATCCCTGTCAGGATAGTTATCGATAAAAATATCACGCTCCCCTATAGTAATTCCCAACTGCCTTGCTACAAAAGGAGCTTGAGTTTCAGCGGTTGTTCTTGAATCAAGAAAGACTATCCCACGCTCCTCGCTTAATGAAATAATCGTTTCCATAGCGTTTTTGTCCATAGTTATACGCGAGCCTTCGTGGTTGTTCATCCCTGAAACCGGCCACAACTCATCCAGATTACGGTTGATGATGCGTCTGATTTCATCATTACCCATACCCGCCATGATTGCCCCGGGNCCGGGATCAGTGCCGCCTAAAGANTCCATAGGCTGGTGAAGGAAAACTTCCATTCCCGCCGCACGAGAGCGGCGCGCGGCTTCGGCTGAAAATGGAAGCCCCGGAAGTACCGCTATTGTGAGGCGGCCGGGAAAATCGAGAAAGGGCTGGATATCGCGCAAATTGTTTCCGGCGTCATCAATGACAAACACAAGCGTTCCCTGACTTCCCGCTTCCGGCTGCCGGATAACCGGCAGAATGGGCGTTTGAGCGGCGGGCGGCGGCGTGAGCGTGGTTGGTGGCGGCACGGCGGCGGGCACTGGCGGAGGTGTGGCAGGAAGTTGATCGGCAACCTGTGCTTCGCCGCCTCCTCTTACGGCGAAAATGTACACCACAGCCAGTGAGGAAACTGACGCAGCCAGCACCACAGCGGTTACTGCAAGCAGCGTGCGCATTTTGTCAGCGAAAGTCTGCCCTTTGCGGCATTTCTTTCCCGCTTTTAACGCAACAGTCTGCGGTGCTTTGGCGGAGACATGTTTGCTGGCGTTTACCCCAGGCTTTTTAGTTGTTTGTCTGCTCAATTGCCTTCACTCACTAATCTTTGCTTTACCGTCTTTCTTTGACCTTTTCTTTTTCTTTAATTATTCTCTGGTCAAGCTTATCGATAAGCTTATCAATCGCGGCGTTAAGCTCAAAATCTTCCTCTTTCTGGTGTATATTCAGCCCCCAGCGGAAGTTTACCCGCACTTCGGCGGAAAAAAGCTTTTCTTTGGTCAGAGTGAACAAAAGATCAACTATCATATTTTCGGCATTGCGTAAACGCGCGATCTTTTTCTCAAGATACTCTTTTGTTTCACTGGACAAAGAAAAATGCACAGATTTAATGTCAATATTCATAGACCCTCCGTTATATAATTATCGGTCGAAAGATGACCGCACGTCCAATTCGCTTCGATATTTTGTCACAGTCCGGCGCGCCATGACAATGCCCCGTTTTGCCAAAAGGCTAACAATGTCGTTGTCCGAAAGGCGCGCTTTTTCCCCTTGTATTATCTCTTTGATAATTTCCTTCACGCCTTCTTTTGAAAACTTTGACGTGGATGAACCAATTCCTGAAATTGAGTTTGTAAAAAAATGGCGTATTTCAAAAATTCCCCACTCTGTCTGCACATATTTTCCGCGTGCAATGCGGGACACCGTTGTTTCATGAAGCCTGAGTTCCCGCGCAATATCCTTAAGCGTAAGCGGGCTTAA
Source organism: Treponema sp. (assembly GCA_009786615.1). The sequence goes on from WQRS01000224.1 coordinate 2,516, forward strand.
AAACTTAGGCCCTTTGATAAAAAAGGCGCGCTGAAACTCTACAAGCGCCCGGCAGACCCGTAAAAGTGTATGATTTCTTGAGTTTACCGAGTTGATAAACCATTTGGCTTCCTTGATATTTTCCTGTGCGAAATCTCTCTCAGTCTTTTTCTCCGCGTTTTTTTCACTTCCATGCGCAGGCAAAGACTCACCGCCGGCGATTTTCATAAAAAACGGGTTTATCCCCAAAATCGGGATCTCCTCTTCGTTAAGGATAATTACAAACTCACCTTCTTTTTTGAGAACCTGAATATCCGGTATTACATACCGAATTTCGGCTGCACCAAAACGACGGCCCGGAAACGGTGACAGTTCTTTGATCCGCAGAAAAATATTCGCCGCGTCTTTTTCCCGAATGCCCATAAGCTTTGCAACTTCAGCGGTTTTGCCGCGTTCCAAAAGCTCAAGGTGGGAAAGCGCTTCGGTAATCCCGCTTGGAGCATCACTTAAAAGCCTGGCTTGCACGTCAAGGGCTTCAAGGTAGCCTTTTGTACACGTCCCAACAGGATCAAGCTGCTGCACAAAATTAAGCGCCTGCTCAATTTTTTCCTTTTCCTCACCTTTCAAAAGAACTTCCACAGGCTCGCGGTGAAACCCATCATCATCAAGGTTTTGAATTAAAAGCTCACACAAACGCAGCACTTCCTCGTCGGTTCTCCCAAGTCTAACCTGCCACAAAAGATGCT
>WQRS01000225.1 GCA_009786615.1 Treponema sp.
GCCGCCTTTGTATGCCAAAGCGATGGCGGCAGCCTGATTAAACGATATTGCCGGTGTCACATTCATTTGGCGGCGCTGGAACGACGACGAAGAAGCCGAAGCGTTTTGATGCCGGCGCGAGTGTTCGTGCACAACTGCAAGCGTACCGCGATCGATGTAGTAATCCATCCTGTTGCCGTTGTTATACACGCGCACATGGTAAACCGCGTGTCCGCGCTCCCAGTCAAGGCAAATGTGCCGCACCGCGCCGCCGCCTGCCCTTGCAAGCGCGACAGCCGCCGCTTGATCAAGCTGCGCCGCAACTTGCGGCACTGCGCCATGCGCGATAACCGAAGACAGCGCCATTTCAAACGGCGCATCCGGGGCTGGCGGGCGGTTTGCGAAAAACCTGAAGATTTCCCCAGTGCGCGCGTTTATGGAAACTTCATACCGCGCCGCATTACCGTCAATAATGATGTTGTAAGCAAATACGCCATCGGCTCCACTAACCAATTCCAGTGCGCTCACATTCCCGCCGCTTGCCATGGAAAAAGCGATTTCCCTTGCTTGCGGCACTGTAATTAAAGTAATTCCAACTTGGGGCGCTGTTTCAGCCGGCACTTCCGGGGCGGGCAAGTGGTTTGAGAAAAACCTGAAAATTTCGCCTGTGTGCGCGTTCATGGAAACTTCATACCGCGCCGCGGTATCTTCAATAATAATGTTGTAAGTAAATACGCCGCCGGCTCCACTAACCAATTCCAGTGCGCTCACATTCCCGCCGCTTGCCATGGAAAAAGCGATTTCCCTTGCTTGCGGCACTGTAATTATAGCGGTTCCGCTTGGCGGCGGCGGGGAAACGCTCAGCACAGGGCTTAATTGCGCGGGCTCTCCCGGCANCGCAACCGGAGCACNCACATCGTCAGCGTGAAAATACGCCGGTGCCGCTGTCAGCATGCTGAACCCGCCGAGCGCTAAAACTGCCGAAAGCGCATACGAAATCCCCCACGAAGGAATGGAAGGTTTTTTAATTTTCATGATGGAATGTATCCGCTCTTCGGCGGCGTTTTTTGTAAAGCCTGAAAAAAACGGGGCAAACCTGCTGCGCTGTTCCGCCATATCGATAATCGAATATGCGTAAGCTTCTTTTGTTTCCATCCCGAAGTAACGCACGACTTTTTCATCACAGCTAAGTTCCAAGTCGCGGTTGGCAAGCACAAACATTACCCACACAAGCGGATTAAACCAGTGCAGGCAAAGCGCCGCAACCAAAAGCATTTTTATAATCGCGTCTCCGCGTTTTATGTGATGATATTCGTGAACAAGGATATGGCTTAAAAGGCGGCGGTCGCTTAAGTCCATATTTTCAGGCAAAATTATTTTTGGGCGAAAAATGCCTGATGTAAGCGGGCTTGTCACTTTGTCAGATTGCATAATTGTGACAGGACGCAGAATTCTGTGATGATCAAGCCATAAACTAAAAAATCCGCTGTCGCCGGTCACAGGTCGTGCAGTGTGCAGTTTGCGGCGGCTTGCAAAAAACACAAACGTAAAGTAAGAGAGTGCTATTAAAACACCTGAAAGCCAGATAAAACTTATCACGCTTATATCGCGCGCGGGAGGGGCGGTAACAGCAGGCGCGGCAGGCACGAAGGGCACAGCAGGATCAAATGGCACTACGGGATCGATCGCCTGGGCAAAAGGCTGTTCATGATGAAATGTCTGAGGTGCGGTGTTTGAGACGCTTACGATGACGTTGTTGACCGCCTCAAGCGTGTGGGACTGCACGGGGATGGGAATAGAAAATGAAAAAGGCACAAACAGGCGGACTAGAATAATGCCCCAGAGAACCAGAAACATGACCTTTGGCAGCCTGTTAAGCGCCACAGACCGGATCACAGTTACAGCGATTATCAGAAATGCTGCCGAAACGCTCATTTGGACAATGCTCATAGCGATACCTCACTTTAGTCGTTTGATAATTTTTCTCAAACGTCCTTTTTCGTCCTGNCCTTCGATAATNTCTTTTAAGTCTTCACGCTGGTCTTTTGAAAGCATCTTNCCGCCCAGNAACGCTGACAAAAACACTTCCGCCGAACCGTCAAACAGCTTGTCAATCAGTTCGGTCGCCTCGTTTTTCTGCACCTGCTCTTTTGTGATAAGCGGGCTGCAAAGGAAGTTTGGGTCTTTACGTTTGACAGCTCCCTTGTCAACGAGTTTGCCGATTACCGTGTACGTTGTGTTACGGTTCCAGCCTGTCTGCTCGGCAAGGGTTTTGGCGAGTTGTCCCGCCGTCAATTCGCCTTCCTTCCACAGAAGCTCCATTACCTTTAACTCAGAATCGAAAACTTTAACAGTCACGCCGATGCCTCCACTCTTTATGCACATTTTAGGATACGGTTGGTATGTATAATTACACTATCGTAATAGTCAAATTGTGTCAAGCATTTTTTTTAAAATTTTGCAAAATTTCAGATTTCGAAAGTGCTCACAAATCTATGGAATAAGTGAATTCTTTGGTTTTAGCTACTTCAACAGACCAGGCTATACCATTGTGGATGATATTAACATACGCGGTCGCCCAAGCAGGGTAATTTTTGCCGCTTTCAAGCCAAGCGGAACTATACCTTCTCAAAGATTCAGTCATGTACGGTTCAAATGTCCATGTCAGCCCATCGGCTGATAATCCGGCGGGAATGTGGTGATCTCCAACCCCGATTGAACTAGTTTCGCCGATTAAAATGGTGACGCCAAAACTGTATTTTTGGGAGGAAAACATCAGGCGGGACGAAAATACCGGAGCGGAATATAATGTTACAGAAGAACGGGTATCGTTAAGGTAAAGCCTGACAGCATCCCTGTCAAAGTAAATCCCGTTTTCGGCAATAACATCGGCGATCAAAAATTGCGGACTGTGTAATGGGTCAGCCATCATCAATGCATGATCCTGTTTGCTTTCAACCATAGCAGAAACCCGATATTTTTGCCCTGCGCGAACTATTGGAAAAATAACCTGTCCTGATTGTTTCACTTTTTCCAGGTTAGTAGAATACACCGCTCCCCCACGAAAAGAAGCAGCCCGTATATCTGCAAATGCCGAAACAATATCATGGCGGCTCACTGCTTCTTCTGCATAGTCGGCATAATCGGTCACGCCGGGAAAAGAAGAAACAGAAATAAACAAACGGATTGTATCGGAAGGAATATTGCTGAATGTTAAGAGGATACCTTCCGGCACCGCTTCAGCCGTCA
>WQRS01000226.1 GCA_009786615.1 Treponema sp.
GTAGCAAATGACCACGGCGACAGGGATGCAATTTTGCACCGTACCAGCGGTCAGAAGGAATTCACCCGCTGGACATATTTACGCTTTGCCAATGAGTGCAAACGCATTGCGCACGGGCTTCTTGCGGCAGGTTTAGAAAAAGGCGACCGCGTTGTATTGTGGTCGGAAAACCGCCCTGAATGGATGGCGGTGTGGATGGGAACTGCCATTGCGGGTGCTTCAATTGTGCCTGTGGACTTCCTTATCACCGAAAAAGAATGCCTTAACATCATGAAAATTACACGTGCAAAGGCATTTTTCTATTCCAAATCAAAAAAAGACTTTTCAGCGTCTTTAGCAAGCGAAGGATTAGGGCTTGTCGCCAACGTGTGCATTAACCCGGAAGAAGGCGATGGCGATGGGGAATATTACAGTTTCGGCAAAGGCGCAAGCGCCAAAGCCCTCCCCTCCCCTGACAGCATTTCAGGTGATTTTCCGGTATCAATTGTTTTTACTTCAGGCACCACCGGCGTTGCAAAAGGCGTAACCTTATCACACAAAAGCATTATCGCCAACGCAAGTGCGGCGATTCGAATACTTGAACCGGTTTCCACAGACGTGTTCCTTGACGTATTGCCCCTGCACCACACCTATTCCACAACAGCCTGCTTTATTGCACCTATATTGGTCGGCATTCCTACGGTTATCGTGGAAAAAACCTTGGGCGATGTCATTCGTGCAGATGCGCGGGATGCAGGCGTTACGTTTTTCATCGGCGTTCCCCTGCTTTTCGACAAGTTTATGGCGGGCGCGGAAAAGAAAATCACCGGTATCAAAAAGTTCCTCTTAAACTCCCCGCGCAAAAAAGCGCTTGCTGAGGCAAAAGCCGGCCGCCCCGCCTTCGGACAAAACCACTCACTCTTAAAGAAAGTTAGGGCAAAGTTTGACCTTGCCTCGGTGCGCATGATGGTCGCAGGCGGCGGCCCCTTAAACCCGGCAACAGCGGACTTTTTCGATTCGCTTGGCTTTAACATTGTGCAAGGCTACGGCATGAGCGAAAACGCTCCCCTTATCAGCGTAAACACACCCAAGCACAAACGCAACGAATCGGTGGGGCTTCCTGTAATACACACCAAGGTGAAAATTTTTGAACCCAACGCAGAAGGCATAGGCGAAATTGCCTGTACTTCTCCTTCGGTTATGATTGGCTACTTTGAAAACAAAGAAGCGACCGACGAAGTGATCAAGGTGATTGACGGGGAAAGATGGCTTTTCACAGGCGACTTGGGAAAAATTGACAGTGATGGTTTTATCCACATCATGGGACGCAAGAAAAACCTCATTGTAACTTCAGCCGGAAAAAACATATACCCTGAAGAAATTGAAGTGCTGTTTAGCTCAAGGATAATTTCTGAAATCCTTGTTGTCGGTAGGAAGGAAAAAGACGGCTCAGGCGAAATTATTTACGCTGTAGTCGTTCCCAACTACGACAACATCAAGGAAGACTTCCCCGGCAAAGAAAACGATGAAGTCTTTATCCGCAGCGAAGTGAAAAAGCTTGTAGAAAACGCGAACCGGAGCCTTCCCATTTACAAAAAAATAGGCGATTTCACATTGCGCAAAGAGCAGTTTGAAAAGAACGCCCAGCAGAAAATCAAGCGCTTTTTGTACAAGGATTACGAGAACGCTTAAAAGAAGCGTCTAAAAAAGCTAAAGGCAAAAAAAGGCTATGCGGACTTCCCGCATAGCCTTTGCTGTTACCAGGATTTCTCCCCTTCGCCCGGGTGAAACATATACAAGTTGGGTATTTTATATGTTCTTTTCAGGTCAAAAGAAGACGGCACCTGTGCTTCACTTGTCACAGGAACTTTAAAAATATGCGTCAGCTCTTCGAACTCATTTGATGTCACTCTAAGCGTATACTCAAAAACCTTTTCCTCATCAGGCGAAGCGGCCTCGGCTGCAACAGGCCAGAAACTGAAAGTTCCTTCCGTGTTGGAAACCATGTGGTATGGATTTTGCCAGTTTCCGTCCTTCATGTGCAAAAGCACTCCGTCGTATAACAGATCAACCTTTGCGTNAGATATGGGCGCGAATTTATTGCCGTCATAAATCCTCCCCATAATCACAGGAATGTTGAAAACCGGTGTGTTGTTATCTTCATATGCTTTTTTCCCATACGACCCGTGGGCAAAGTTCGGGCGGCGGTTGTGATTTACCTGCCGTAAGCCCTCGTGGATCAAAGTTGCAATGTCAGCAATTTCTTGCTGGTGTTCTATTATTTCCCGCTGGATGCGGGAAACCCCGCGGTTGGACATAATGTAATATGGCCGCACACGATTTAATGTATAACAGACAATATCCATCCTGCACTGGTCGCAGGCGCAGTATTTAAGCATATTGTCCAAACTTTTCTCCATCGTGTCAAAAATTTCGTTTACTCTGGTTATTACCATTTCTTCCATCATGTTATGCAATCCCATCATTGCCCCCTGTACATAGTTTCAACGATTTTTCGACGATATGCAATATCCTTTCGTGGTTTTTTTTAATTTCTGCTTCATGCCGCGGATCAACAAAAACCCGTATAATGCGAAGTGAACTTACAAAAGCCTCAAGGCTGTTCCCCTTGAAAATGTTCGAAGCATCGGAAAGATTACAATTGCTGTCGGCGACAAAAAGACCGCTTTCAAACGAAATTGGCTCCGGTAAATCAACAATAATTTCATCCCCGCTAATGCTCTTTCCAAAAACAGAGGAAATCTCATTGGCAAGGCTTTCTTCAAGCTGCAAACGCCTTGTTAGTTCAAGGCGTTTTGCGTGAACGTTTGAGTCAAAAGGGATTTCTACCGCGGTTATGAAAAGCCTGCCGTTTGAAACAGCCTCCACAAGGCTTGAAAAGCGGCCTAAATGCTCCCTGGCAAGGGAAAAAAGCCCCTGATCGTCCAGGTTATACAGCTCTTCGGCGGCAATAGACGAAGATTCAAGGCCGCAAAGAAGCGCTTTTTTTACCATTGCTGTCGCTGCCCTCACGCTTTTGTGCCAATAAACGGCACGGTACATAAGGTATTTGGAAAAAAGCAAGGATTCAACAGCGTGTACGCCCCTGGAATCAATATCCACCCCGCGCTTGTGATGGGGATGAAGCCGTGAAAGGATAAAATCTACATCTTGAGCGCCGTAGGGCACGCCGCAACAGCGTCCGTCACGGCTTAAATAATCCAACTTGTCAGG
>WQRS01000227.1 GCA_009786615.1 Treponema sp.
GTGATCGGTCAAAACTACAGAAATTGTATAAAATAATAAACAGATACCCGCCAATACCTAACTTTTTTCGGCTCTTTGAGTTTTCATGGCATCAAAAAAGTTTCAAACTGAGAATTGCTGACATTTCGATTGATACCATTGAAACTTTTTTGCACTTTGTTTACTATAGCCGCACTAAAATGCCGGAAAGCCAAAAAGCGGAAAACCATTTGGAAACTTCCCAGTCAAAAGCGTTCTTGGAGGCTGTCAACCGCGTCCTTGAGCGGAAGTTTCCGTTGTTTGTAATGCTTGGTGTTGCGCTGGGTGTGGCAAGCCCTGAGTTTTTCGGGCAACTGCGCCCGATGGTTCCCTGGCTTTTCGGCGCGGTAACGCTGGTGGGTGCCTTGAAACTTCGCACGAAAGAGCTTGGCGCGGTGGTTTCTTCGCCATTGCCCATTCTCCTCTTTTTTCTCGTGGCGCGTTTTATAATGCCGCTGATTGTATTCGCGTTCAGTACGCTCATTTTCAGGGATTCCCCCGATATTGTGGCAGGATACGTATTGATTTTTGCCGTGCCGGTGGCAGTTACAAGCATTATCTGGGTTACGATTCTCAGAGGGGACGCGGCGCTGGCGCTGTCCCTAATCCTGCTTGACACGCTTCTAGCGCCCGTTACAGTGCCCGCCATGATGCAGATTTTTCTGGGCGGCGCTATAAACCTTGAAATGACAAGCATCATTACATCCTTGATTTTCATGGTGGTTATCCCAACTTGCCTGGGCGTTGTCTTAAACGAAACCAGCCGCGGGAAAATACCGGCGCTCACGTACCTTTACCTTGCCCCGCTTTCAAAAGTGTGCATGATTCTGGTATTGGCGGCAAACACTTCGTCTGTGGCGCATCAGATCAGGCTTGATAATCCATTGATGTGGAAAATAGGGGGAGTGAGCTTTGTGCTTCTTTCGTTAAGTTTTGTTTTCGCAAAGCTCGTTTCCGCCGCAGGAAGGATAAAGCCTGAAAAACAAATCTCCATCTTTTTTATATCTAGCATGAGGAACAGCGCCGCCGCCATGACACTTGCAACGCGGTACTTTCCCGAAGCCGCCATCCTTCCGGCAGTGCTTGGGATCATACTCCAGCACAACACCGCAGCTTTAATGGGGCGCATTATTTTCGGCCGTAACCGCTAAGGAATGGTATTAATCAAGCCCGGTTGCTTCCCGTATCCGTCTGATTGTGGCGGCGGCAATGGGGCGGGCTTTTTCCGCTCCTTCGCGCAAAATCTTTTCAAGTGCCGGAATGTCAGCCATAATGGCATCGTACTTTTCACGCATGGGCGTAAGTTTCCTGTTTACAACGCGGAAAAGCTCTTCTTTTGCCTCGCCCCAGCCCATGCCGCCGCCGCGATAACGGCTTGCCAATGCTGCCTGCTCGTCAGCGGACGCAAAAAGTTTGTACAGCAAAAAAATCTGGCTTGAGTCCGGGTCCTTTGCCTCTTCCACTGCTTGTGAGTTCGTAACAATTCGCATGATGGTTTTACGCAAAGCCGCTTCCGGTGCGAAAAGCGGAATCACGTTGTTGTAGCTTTTGCTCATTTTGCGCCCGTCAAGGCCGGGAACCACCGCCACATCATCCTGCACAACAGGCTGCGGCACTTTCAAAAGCTCTTTTTTGTAATGGGCGTTAATTGACTGGGCAATGTCTTGAGCCATCTCTATGTGCTGAACCTGATCCTTGCCCACTGGCACAACGTCTGAATCAAACAGCATAATATCCGCCGCCATAAGCACGGGGTAAGTAAAAAGCCCCATGTTCACCCCCGCATCAGTATCATCACCTTTTTCGTGATTTTCCTGCACGGCGGCTTTGTATGCGTGAGCGCGGTTCATAAGCCCCTTTGATGTGAAAGCCATGAGCATCGTGGCAAGCTCAAAAACTTCGCTCAAGGCGCTCTGGCGGTAAAAAACGACTTGTTCGGGGTCAAGCCCCGCCGCAAGCCAGCCGGAAGCAACTTTTCTTATGGATAATTTAAGTTCAGCCGGATCTTTCATAACATTAAGCGCATGATAGTCAGCCAGGAAATAGCGGGCTTCGTAGACTTTGGCAAGTTCCAGCGCCGGTTGTATAGCTCCAAAATAATTGCCGACGTGGAGGTCGCCGGTGGGTTTAATTCCTGTAAGGGAGATCTTCTTCATAGTCATAACAATTTACTTAAGATTTGAAAAACTGTAAAGCCGAAACCAAAAGAACAAGCTGATGCCGACTTGTCAATTTTCCCCTTGTCAACTTTTCGCACACAAGCTACCATAATNTCTTATGGATGCAAACATATTTCTTGATAGAGTCAAAAAAACCCAAATACGAATGCGCTCAAGCGATATTGACGCGATGCTTATAAGCCCGTCATCAAACCTTTATTATCTTTCAGGCTACCCGTCAAAAGGCGATAAGCGGCTGTTTCTTTTGGTCATTCCAAAAAGCGAAAGTGAAGAGCCCTTTATTTTTGCAAACCGGTTATACAAGGATCAGATCACATCTTTGCCTTTCAAGGATATTGTGTGCTGGAAAGACGGGGAAGATCCATTTGCCCTTATAAAGGCTGAAATTGAAAAACGCGGTCTTCCTTTAAAAAGCGCCGCTTTGGAGCCGCAGATTCCCGCTCTGTTTTCCCTGCCGCTTTTAAAGACTTTTCCCTCAACGCAGTTTTCGCTTGCCGGTCCGATTATTGACCGGCAAAGGAACATTAAAGAACCCGGCGAACTTGATAAAATGAGGCAGGCAGGCAAATGTTCAGATAAAGCTTTAGCCGCTGTAATTGAAAAAGGCTNNTATTGGCTTGGGAAAACCGAACTTGAATTTCAGGAAGCGCTTTTTTCAGAACTTNCGGCACTTGGACTTGATTCTTATGGAGCCGTTGTCGCTGTTGGAGCGAATGCNGCAATTCCCCACCATGACTGCGGNCGCACAGTTATCGAAAAAGGCAAATGCCTGCTTGTGGATTTCTGGAGCCGCTTTAACGGATATTACACNGANTGCACGCGCACGTTTCATTTTGGCTCACCGCCTGAGGAGTTCGCTAAAATACACGCCATTGTGCTTGAGGCTCACCTTGCCGCGGAAGCCGCTGCCCGCCCTGGCGCCCTCTTGGGCGATGTAGACAAGGCTGCCCGATCGGTTATCGAAAAATACGGCTACGGGGAATACTTCACCCATCGCACAGGGCAC
>WQRS01000228.1 GCA_009786615.1 Treponema sp.
CCAAAAACTAAACTTGTTGCTGATTTTATCGGAGAAGTAAATTATATTGACGGCAATGTAATTGACGGAAAATTTATTTGCCCATTAGGGAGTTTTGAGGCAACTAATTATCCAAGCGGTGCGGCGGAAATGATACTTAAGTTTGACAAAATTTCGTTAAGCAAAATTCCATTAAACGGGCAAAATATTTCCCCATGCAAAGTGACTGATAAAAAATACAAAGGCGGCACAACAACTTATAAAGTTGCCCTTAAAGAGCTTATCCTTACATTAAATTCAAGTGATGACAGTTTTGAAGTCGGCGAGGAATCTTTTATACGTTCTAAAATAAATAAAATATCGCTTTTTATGAAGTAGCATTTTATGAAACTAAAGTTTCAAAACAACGTAATTGACAAAAAACATGAGTTTGCGCAAAAATTAATTTATGATAAGTGATTTTGATATAAAGCGTTCTAAGATGGTCAAAGAGCAGCTTGAAATAAGAGGGATAAAATCTGCATCTGTTTTAGATGCAATGCGTAATGTGCCGCGCCATTTATTTGTTCCCAAAGATATGCAAAGCAGTGCTTACGACGATGCGCCGTTACCTATTGGATTTGGGCAGACAATTTCCCAGCCGTTTATTGTTGCGTTTATGACCGAACAGCTCTCTCCAAGCGCCGGCATGAAGGTGCTTGAAATCGGAACCGGATCAGGCTATCAAACGGCAATTCTTGCGCATCTTGGGTGTGATGTCTTTTCAATTGAATTGCTGGAAGCTCACGTTTTGCAGGCGAAAAAAATCTTTTCATCTCTTAACTTAAAAAATATAAATGCAAAACATGGAAACGGTTTTTCAGGCTGGGAGGAAGAAGCGCCGTTTGATGCAATTATGGTAACTGCCGCTCCGCCTTACATTCCAGAAAAACTTATTGAACAATTAAAAGATTCAGGCACTATGATTGTGCCTGTTGGAAAAGACGCTTCTTCACAATATTTAAAGCTTATAACAAAAAAAGAAAACAAGATTATCGAAAGAAACCTGTTTGCTGTGCGCTTTGTCCCAATGGTGGAACAAAGCGCTTCAAATTAGCCGATAGCTTTTTTCAGTTCTTCAATCTTGTCGGTTTTTTCCCAAGGGAACTCACTGCGTCCGAAGTGACCGTAGCTTGCCGTTTTGCGATAAATCGGACGGCGAAGGTCAAGGCTTGAAATAATTCCTGCCGGACTTAAATCAAAAACTTTGTTTATCGCTCCTTCAATGCGCTGCTCTTCAACACTGCCTGTGCCGAAAGTGTGCACAGTTACCATTACCGGAAAAGGCACGCCTATTGCATACGCCAACTGAACTTCACAACGGCTGGCAAATCCTGCAGCAACGATATTTTTTGCAACATAACGAGCGGCGTATGCAGCGGAACGATCCACTTTTGTGGGATCTTTGCCTGAAAAAGCGCCCCCGCCATGCCGCCCCATGCCGCCGTAGGTGTCAACGATGATTTTTCTGCCGGTAAGACCGGAATCGCCGAAAGGCCCGCCAACGACGAAGCGGCCTGTGGGATTAACGTAATATTTGGCAGTCGCATCCAAAAGACCGGTAGGTTCAAGCACAGGTTTGATAATCTCTTCGATTATGCACCCCTCAATCTCAGCGTGACCAACTTCAGGATCATGCTGATGAGAAATAACAACAGAATCAATGCGAATGGGTTTATGCCCATCGTACTCTATCGTCACTTGGCTTTTGGAATCCGGACGCAGCCATTTTATTGTTTTTTCCTTGCGCAGCTTAGTCGCGTGAATGAGCAAGTTATGGGCAAGCGTAATTGGAAGAGGCATAAGCTCATCTGTTTCGTTACACGCAAACCCAAACATCATCCCCTGATCACCTGCGCCCAGCTGACCGTGGAACTTTTCAAGTCCGGTACCGGAAACGCCCTGGCTTATATCAGGGGATTGGCTGTGGATCATATCCAACACCGCCATGGACTGATAATCAAGTCCATAAGCGGGGTTAGTGTAACCGATTTCCCTTGCAACTTCCCTAACCGTTTGCTGGAAGTCAACAAAGGTGGTGGTCGTAATCTCTCCGCCAACTAAAACTAATGAAGTAGACGCAAACGACTCACAGGCAACTCGGCTTAGCGGGTCAGCCTTCAAGCAGGCATCAAGTATCGCATCCGACACCTGATCGCACAACTTATCAGGATGACCTTCGCCTACCGATTCTGATGTAAAAAACGAGCGTCGCATCTTCATAACGAGTCAGCAAGCACCGTAAGGCCTTGAACTTTCGCGGGTCGCCTATTTTCGACCCGGTAAATCTCCGCTATTTGCAACAGGCTTTGCCTGATTGCCTGACGTGCTGCCGGATTATCAAGGTTCCGCCTAAGGTCAGGAACTGTCAGCACCATTCCCGGTTGAATAAGATCGGGGTCAGCAAGGGCCACACCTGAAGCCAAAATGATTATTGGGAAATAAAACCCGTTGTTTACACCGGCATCCCCGACATTTGGAAGCCCACCAAAAAAGCGTTGTGCTACAGTTACAAGTGTATCTCCCGGTGCAACGGTGTGTGTCTGAGCACCTGTGAGATCAAGCAAGGGCGCGTGGGCAGCAATTACAGCAGCGATGGGTTGATGGGTAGGTGCAGCCATGGGTTGAGGGGTAGGTGCACCCGGGCATCCAGTCAAAGCAAAAGCTAGTAGGGCAATCGTAAGACAGATAAAAAACCTTTTCATAACAACTCCTTATTGTTAGAAAATACGCGAGTGCGTCAAACTATTAATTTAACGCACCTATATTACATCTATATGGTACTACGTATTAAAAACCATGTCAATAATGCATGTTTCCTCAAAACTAAAAATTTAGCCCAAATTACAATGACTTCCTACCCAATGTGAAGGAGCAAATGGGGTCATACATGAAACCAGAAAAACAAACGTGGAGATTTTCAAGCGTTACCAGAGGGTTGGAAAAAGCAAGCAGCCTTCCCACAACGTCGCATTTATCTTGTCGACATGTCTTTGATCCCAAGAAATTCCGCTCTGTTTCAGTTCGATTTTGCGCGCTCCCTACACAGCATCGTAAAAAAATCTGATAAGTGAGCTTGCGGCTGATTTTTGCCATTTGTACGGTTACATCGCAGATACAAATTTATAGCAAAAATTTAAAGGAGTTTCAGATGGGGAAAATAACAGAATGGGAAAGCGA
>WQRS01000229.1 GCA_009786615.1 Treponema sp.
AGCCGTAGTTGATCCTGCGGCCTTTCCCGGCGGGAATGTTCCTCAAGAGCTCGCAGGCATTACTGACGAACTGCGGAATGAGTTTTGCCTCGCCGTTGAAGGCACTGTCCGCGCCCGTCCCGACAACATGGTAAATCCGGAAATGCCCACGGGCGAAATCGAAGTGCTCGTAGATAAAATTGTCATCCTCAGCCGCAGCCAAACGCTTCCGTTCCAGATCGATGAGAAATCTGATGCGCGGGAAGAGCTGCGGCTTAAGTACCGCTATCTCGACCTTCGCTCTCAGGCAATGCAGCGGCGGATAAAACTGCGCAATGATGTTACGTTTGCCGTGCGTGAGTTTATGATAGACAAAGGCTTTTTTGAAATTGAAACCCCGACGTTTATCCGCTCAACGCCTGAAGGCGCCCGCGATTACGTTGTCCCGTCCAGACTTTACCCCGGCAAGTTTTATGCGCTGCCGCAGTCGCCGCAGTTGTTTAAGCAGATTCTCATGGTTTCAGGCTTTGACCGCTATTTCCAGATTGCCCGCTGTTACCGGGATGAAGATTCCCGCGGCGACAGACAGCCTGAGTTCACTCAAATCGACATCGAAATGTCGTTTGTTGGCCGCGATGATGTGCTTGCCACAACTGAAGGGCTTATGGCGCACGCCTTCAAAAAAGGGCTTGGGCTTGATATTCCAACGCCGTTCAAGCGCCTTTCTTATCATGACGCAATGGAGATTTACGGCACGGACAAACCTGACCTGCGTTTTGAAATGACACTCAAAGACTTTTCGCCCTTTGTAACAGGCGGCGATTTTCAGGCGTTCAAGGACGCGCTTTCAGGCGGCGGAGCGGTTAAGGCGCTTGTTGTGCCGGGCATTATAGGCGAGCGTAAAATTGAATTTTCCCGCAAGCAGATTGATGAGCTTGAAGCGCAGGCGAAAATCTACCGCGCAAAAGGGCTTTCCTGGATGAGGGTGAGTTCCGGTGGTGAAAACGGCGGCGTTGCACTTGAAGGCGGCGGCGCAAAGTTTTTCGCTTCACAAGCGGCGGAAATTACAAGCGCTCTGGGAGCTGTTCCCGGCGACCTTATCCTCATCGTTGCTGACAGCAAACGGGACGTAGCCAACACCGCTTTGGGGGCTGTGCGCTCAAAACTCGGCAGGGATTTGGGACTTTGCGATCCTGCGCGCTTTGAGTTTGTCTGGATTATCGACTTCCCGCTTTTTGAGTTCAACGAGGAAAAAAACCGCTGGGAAGCATCGCATCACATGTTTAGTTTCCCGCAGGAAAAATATCATGCCACTTTGGAATCTGATCCAGGCTCGGTAAAAGGCGACTTGTACGATCTCGTGCTCAACGGTTTTGAGCTTGCCTCAGGCTCCATACGTATTCACGATCCTGAGTTGCAAAAGCGCATATTTACCATTGTAGGCTTTGACCCTGCCGAGGCTGAATCGAAGTTCGGCTTTCTTATTGAGGCGTTCAAATACGGGCCGCCACCGCACGGCGGAATCGCGCCGGGGCTTGACCGTCTGGTGATGATTATGGCGGGGGAAACGTCCATCAAAGAGGTAATCGCCTTCCCCAAAAACTCCTTTGCCGTAAGCCCCATGGACGACAGCCCGAACACTATAAGTCCTGAGCAGTTAAAAGAACTGCACTTGATAATAGATTCTCCGCCGCTTGAATAGCCCCAAGGCTTTCCTGTGGGAACTATCAAGAAATTTTCGACTATTTTTCGGTAAGTTGAAGGCAGCATAACAACTCTTTTTGGTAAAACCTTGATTTCGTTTGTGAGCGTTCTGTGCACAACAAACAGAAGAACAACCTCCGTTTTGCCTTGCGGCAGGAGCAGGAAGCAGCTTAGGCACTGTTCCTGTCCTGTGTTTCAATGACCGTTTTGAGAGTCGTCAATCCCAATCTATGTTAGCATCAGTGATTGTGGCACTGCCGCCTGAAAAATTAACCGGATAAATTACACCTTCAGCTATGTCATTTTCATCATCATCGTAAATGAATATTGCGAAAATAACGTTCCTGCTATTTACCCAAGCAGCGGGCATCAGTCCCCCAGCTTCATATGATCGTGTCAATCCAATCGTAACGCTTCCGTTTCCGGGGATTGTAACAGGATCAGACTGAAAGAAGTAAGAGGAGTCATCCGTGGAGAACCCGGCGACATAAATCTCGTTGCCTGCAAATCGCTGTAAGCCTGTGATGGTTATTGTTCCCGAAGCGTGGACATGATCCTCGCCCTCTCCACCGCCGATACCGCCGCCGGCACCGGTGCCAGTGTCACAACTTGCAAACGCAAGTGCCAAAATAAGTGCCGCAAGAATTGCCGGTACTTTCCCAAAAACTTTTTTTACCATACTTGTTATCCCTCCTATGAGCGGATACAATGACAAAAGACTTATGTTCAAAACGCATTCGGATAACATCCGTGGACTGTGCAGTCTTGTTTTGATACGTAAGGCTTTGCCGTATATACACACCGGCGCGCCTAAGAGAAAAAGCCGGGTTGTATTCAAAAAGGTGGAAAACTAATGCGTTTAATGCAGGGGAAATATTCACCGTGAAAAAGCTAAGTCGATTAGTTAAATAGCTGCAAGTTGTTCGTTTTGTGTCCATCAATTTTTAACTGATCTAAAGCTTATTACTTTCCTGTGAGAACTGTCAAGAAATTTTCGACTATTTTTCGGTGAGTTGAAGGCAGCATAACAACTCTTTTTGGTAAAACCTTGATCCTATTTTTTTATACGTTATACTTATAGTTACTATATAAAAAACAGGAGTAAGACATGGACGGCGATTATGTTGAATGGGATGATGATTATTCTGTAGGTGTTCCGCTTATGGATGAGCAGCACAAAAAACTGATTATGATGATCAATGACCTCTTTCAGAGAAGCGTGAGCGGAAGTACATCAAGCAGTTTGACTTTTGCAATGGCAGTAAAAGATGCGGCGGAATATACAAAAATTCATTTCAAGATTGAGGAAACATATTTGGAGAAAGTTGGTTATCCGGGGCTGCCTGAGCAAAAAAAGCAGCATGAAACCTTTATGGCGGAAGTTTTGAGTACATTTGAAAAATACAAAAAAGGCGAAGCGATGCCGCTTGACTTAGTCAGGTTTTTGAAAAAATGGCTTTTAAACCATATTGCCGTAATGGATAAGCAGTACACAGCTTAT
>WQRS01000230.1 GCA_009786615.1 Treponema sp.
GCCAGATACCGGTCTATTGCGTCTTGATCAAAATCCCCGGTAACTGCAGCCCGCACATCATAACCGGCAGCAGTCCACGAGTGGCTTATGCCCAAGCCAAGGTAGGGGGTAATAATTAAAAACCTGCGGGAAACCTGGGCGGTAAAATCAAGTGTGGTACTGCGCCAAAAAAGTCCCGCCTCAGGATCCCCGATTGAAAAACTTCGNGTGTTCCCTGTTGTAGGGTCGACAAAGCTAAAAGAGGTGCCAAGACCGGAAGCTCTGGCAGTTATNCCGCCGCGCAAATGACTAAATCCAACACCAACAGAAACGTTAAGGGGNCTTCTGCGAAAGATCGCATAACGTATATCGCCNCCAAGCAAAAGATAGTCAACGTAAAAATTTTCCATTATCGCAACATTCGGTAAGGTGCCAAATTTTAAGCCCACATCAAAAGGAAGTATAAACCCGCCAACTCTTGCCTCGATGGTGTAACCGGGAAGTAGCAACCTTGAAATATCGGGAAGTTCCCCTCCAGCCCCAATTTGCTCTGTCAGGTTAGCAATTTCAGAAATATTGACAGTCGTAAAACCTGCCGCCACGCCGATACCAAAACGCGGCGGAATACTTGGAAATAATTGCCCAATGTGTGAGTCTGCCCAGTTAAGACCGATGGAAGAGTTTAAAGGCAAGGCTTGAGTAAAGGCCTGGGAAAAACTTTCGGCTGTGCGTTGTAAATCTCTGAGGTTTGTAACTTGAGCTTGTGCAAAAAAAGAAACATTGATGATCAATAAAAAAGCGATAAGAGCTAATTTGGTTCTACTTGGCATGAGTGGTTTCCTCCAGTTATTTTGGTTCGTATATTCGCTTTCTAATAAAATATCATCTTAAAAAATCGTTTTCGGCGGTGATTTTACGGCAACATCACGGCTAAAAGATATATCATTGTCATTTAATTCTGTTGCTGTTGCATTGATCCCGCCTGATGAAAAAGCCGCTGACGAAGATTTTTCATCCTTTTTTGCCGTTTGGCTTTCAGCCACAGGCGCATAATTTTCCACCACCTGTGCTTGAGGTTTTTCACTATGATACACAGATTCATGCGTTTGGCGGGCAAACTGCGGCTGTTCATGCGAATACATTTTTGATTGCGTATGCTCTGCAACTGAAGAAGAGCTGGCACCAGATGATCCGTCATACAAAAGATGAGTGTCTCTGCTTTTCCCCATTGCGCTTTCACTTCCCTTTTCTAAAAGCTCCTGCAGCTCTTCAGTCTCTTTTAAGTATTCCTGTATTTCTTCAAGTGTGGATTCAAGGCGGCTCTGAGTTTGTTGTGAAAGAACATCAATGCTGCCTGACTTCCCGGTGCTGCTTCCGGTTTCCGCACTGGAAATGTTTTTGATGGTTTCCAAAGCAGATTTAAAACTGTAAATAACTGAAGCAACATCAACTGCGCCGCTGTGGATTTTTTCATTTTCCACAACAGAATTAGAGACAATAACTTTAATTTCCTGCTTGGCATCGGAGTTCCTTTGCGCGGTTTCTGAAATGGTGTGTAAGTTTTTTACCAGCCGCGTAGTTTCGACCGTAAAGTCGCCAAAAGCCATTGACGAAATTTCACTTGCCTTTAAAGCTTCGGTAATTTGCCGTGAAATACCCAAAAGCACAGCCTGTATATTTTTGGCGTTTTCCCGCGTGGATTCCGCAAGCTTGCGTATTTCATCAGCGACAACGGCAAAACCGACACCGGCAGCTCCGGCGTGGGCACTTTCGATTGCCGCGTTCATGGAAAGAATATTTGTCTGCTGCGATGTCAAATTTATTGCCCTTACAATGTCAGTGATTTTATCAAGATCAACAGAGGCTAATTTAATAATATTATAGGCGGTTTTTGATTGCTCCTCCCCGCTTGTTATTTTTTCCTGAAGCAAAACAGCGCTATTCCCTGTATCTTCCGCGACTTTGACCATTAACTTTTCACTTTCGTTTGTTGCTCCAAGCCGCTCATTCAGTTCTACAATCACAGCATCCTGGCCATAACCTTTTTTATCCAGAGAAGAAAAATAGTTTTCTACCTGTGTTAAAGCCTCCGTCGCCTGTCGGGCGGAAGACTCAATTTCTGACATGGAGCCTGACGCTATTTTTTCCACCAACTTGCGTACGGCATCTTCGCTTTCCTTGTTGTTTTTCACAGC
Organism: Treponema sp.; assembly: GCA_009786615.1. The sequence goes on from WQRS01000230.1 coordinate 2,175, forward strand.
CTGTGCAAGCTGTTTTTCCATGTCAACACTCCCTGCCGCATGAGTTTTGAACAACTCAATAAAAACTCCAAGTTCTTTGACGGTTTCCTTTAAGCCTTTCAAATATTCTTCATCACCGGTATTAGGTCTTACAGAAGCCAGCGCCTGATAATCTTTTTGTTTTAATGGATTTAAAAGCTCAGAAACTGAATCGAATTTCTTTTTCGCGTTATTTGCAATGTATAAAAGCGCCGCCATTCCTGCCGCTCCAAGAAATATGTTGAGAGCGTTTGTGCGTATTATCAAACCCAGCGGGGCACCTGAATCTGCGGCAAGCAGTATTTGTGCAAGCGTAAGAATAAACATCGCCGCACACGCGCAAATAAATATGAGCCGTCCTTGAATGCCTTTTAAAAAGTTACTGTCTTTCATGAACCCCACCTTAGTCACTGTTGTTNGTAACGCTGAACCTCGTCATTAAGATATTCAAGTACAATACCGGTTGCCGCAAGCATTGTTTCAGAATCTTCAGCATCGTGATAACGGCGCTGGCACATAACNCGCACAATACCGCAGTTGATGATAAGCATTGCGCAGGTTCTACACGGTGTCATTCGGCAGTACAAAGTCGCGCCCTGCAAGGAAACGCCTAGTTTCGCCGCCTGGCATATCGCGTTTTGCTCAGCGTGTACGGTCCTCACGCAGTGGGTGGTGACCGAATCGTCTTCATGAAGCATCTTTTTAAATTGATGTCCGGCATCATCGCAGTGAGGCAACCCTGCCGGCGCACCTACATAACCTGTAACCAGAAGCTGATTTCCCCGTGCAATGACACATCCCGAACGCCCCCTGTCACAAGTGGCTCGTTTGGATATCGCATCGCACACTTCCATAAAGTACTCATCCCATGTGGGACGCGCATACGCAACTTCAGGCATCGGAAATTACCTCCTTTGATGGTGCGCATTTTTAGACTACAATCCGCCGCATGATAAAGTTAAACATATGA
>WQRS01000231.1 GCA_009786615.1 Treponema sp.
GCGTTTACCTGCTGCGTGATCGCGACTACTCTGCTGACCCCTTCAAGCACATGTTTGCTTCCAGTGCTCTGTTGCTCCATTGAATTGAGGATGTTTTCTTCTTGCTGTGCTACCGTTTTAACGCTAGAATCAATAGCCTCAAATTTGTTTAATACGTTTTCTGTGGATCGGGTTATGTTATCGATAGATTGTTTCATCTTCTTATCATTGATATTACCGCCGAGTTTATTGATGTTGCCTGCAAGCTGTTCCATGGTCGAATTGGTTTGTGCGACGCTGACGCTCTGGGATGTATCAGGAACTCCCGGAGTGTCGTAGGTGGACAGCAGGAAGTAATAATAGATGTGATTGTTTCTGTTATGCCTTTGCACCAAATAAACGAATGCCAAGTCAAAGGCNGAAGTAATTCCCAAAAGGCTGGTTATCGCTTCTCTGTGCAGAATCTCATCTTCNATTTCAACAAAGTCACCTGTCGCCATTTCCATAAAACGGTTAATCAACTGACTATTCATGGGGTGGTGAGAANCGGTCAGTGCCAGGGCTCTGTTTAGTGTGTCTGTGTATGTATGCCGGATAAANGCGCCGTATTGTACAAAAAGAGGACCTGCCGCGCCAAAAAAAACCATCGTGCTTANGGCAACAAAAAACAGAAAAAACCTTAATCGCAAATTATAAATATTCATGTGAAACTCCTAACATCACGGGATGAAAATCTCTATATAAATTTTTCATGTGTTTGTTGTTTGCTCTCTTACGAACTCTAATTACCTAAACCCGATTTTGCATTATACTGGTTTTATGGCTGTAAACTTAACCGCCGCAGATGATGATGACGGGCGTAGACTGGATCGGGTTCTTAGAAAGGCGTTACGTCATCTGCCGCTTTCAGCAATCCACCGTCTATTGCGGCGCGGTCTTGTTTGTGTAAACGGCGAACCGTCAAGCGGCGAGCGCCGCGTTCGAGCCGGCGAGACTATTGCCGTGGCGGAAGTGGAAGGCGAACAAACACGGGAACAAACGAATGAAAAAACAGAGGAAAAAAAGCGCTCTGAAAACCTCGATATTCTTTATGAAGGAGAAGGGCTTCTTGTTCTGAAAAAACCGGAAGGAGTTCCCGTTCACGCAGGCGGAAAACAGCCGGCTCATTCACCCAGGCAGAGCAAAAAAAGCGCCCTGCACTTGGCTGGGCGAGTTCACTTGGCAGGACAAGTGGCATCTTACCTTGCGCCTAAACTTCCCCCTTCCCTTTCGTTTAAGCCCGGCCCCTTACACAGGCTTGACTCCTCTACTTCGGGGGTGATCGTTTTTTCTTCAAACCTCAAAGGAGCGCAGCTTTTCAGCGCCATGTTACAAAAGCGAGAGGTAAGAAAACTCTANCTTGCTTTGCTTGAAGGCGAGGTAAAAGATGAGGAAACGTGGCTTGNNGAGATCCTTCGCGATTATGATCAAAAAAAATCTCATGTAATGAGCAAAAGTAAAAATGAAAGCGAGAAAAACNNCGAAGGNAAAATCGCGATAACGAAAGTGAAGGTGATTGCGAAAAACTCTTTCTGTTCGCTTGTGCTTGCAGAAATAGAAACCGGAAGATCTCATCAAATTCGCGCGCAAGCTGCCAGCCGCGGCTATCCGCTTTTGGGAGACAAAAAATACGGCGCGAAACCACTTTCCGGCAACGGGAGTTTTTTCCTCCACGCCTGGCGTTTGTATTTCCCTCCCAACTCGCCTCTTCCTGAAATGATACAAGCGCCGATTCCAAGCCGCTTCCGCGCAAAAATCATCAATCTTTTCGGGCAAAGTGCACTTGATTTGCTCAAAGATTAACAACTTTTGACCACCAAAGATGCCTATTGCGCAATATACAAATGTAAAATATAGTTAAAGATAGTATGTCATACAGATCATCAGAAAATCCGTGCTCAAGTTGTGTTGTTTGTTTTGGACGTTGCGGAAACTCTTATACCCGCCGCACACTTTCTCAGGCAAGGTCGCGAAGGCGAACCGGCACCACAGAAAAAACCACGAAAAGCAGCCGAAAACGCCGTTCGTAGGGTTTAAAAATTGCCGTGTACAACAAAGGATCAAAGCACCTCTTGTGGAAATTGACATTGTAAGGTATAGTTTAACTACCAAACAATAGAAGGGGTACTGTATGTCATACAAAGTTATTGAAGATTCCTGTACAAACTGCGCCGCATGTGATGCCGAGTGCGCAGTAGATGCCATTGTCGAAAAAAACAACAAGCGCTGGATCGACGCTGAAAAGTGTATCGATTGTGGCGCATGCGTTGGAGTCTGTCCGACCGAAGCAATTGTTGGGGGGTAAATATTTTTTTCCATCAAAAAAGTAAATCCAGTTGCTGTGCGCTTCCAGTTTTGCCTAATTTGGTGGAGCTTTTTCGCCTGACTTCAGTGCGCAGGCTATCGCTTTTCCTGCTTCTGGTTACTGTGTTTTTCTCCCCTGCCTGGGCGGGTGTGCCTGCGTCTTTGCCGCAGATAGCCCGCCTGGATTCCCGCGACGCGATGTTCAGGCAGTATATGCAGGATGTGGAAGCNTCCCGGCGTGTATTGTTTGCCTCGCGGCGCGCTCTTTCAGGGGATGAGGCTGTACGCGGACTTGCGTCGTCTTTGACGATATTTTCCTACGTCACGCAGCCTGGTGACACCATTTTCAGCATAGCCGCGCGCACAAATATCCCNCAAGCTACGCTGGCTTCGCTTAACCGCTTGTCAAGCCATGAAGATGTCGTTCCNGGAATNGTGCTGCTTTTGCCGTCGATTCCGGGGATTTTCGTAAGCGAGACACCCGCGAACAGCCTTGAGCAGCTGATTTCCGCTGCGCGCGCGGAAGCCGACAACAGACCAAGCGTGGTTTTATCCATTCCCCGCTTTGGTCAAACGGAGCGTTTCCTTTTTATACCGGGGGATGATTTTACCCAAACGGAGCGGATTTTTTTCCTTAACCGTGGTTTTCAGTTTCCGCTTAGGGAGTTCCGCGTGACAAGTCTGTACGGCCCGCGCATTAACCCCGTCACCGGACAGCACAGTATGCACCGGGGNATCGANCTTGCCGCCCCTATGGGGACGGAAGTTTTCGCGGTGCGAAGCGGGACTGTCATATATCAAGGCTATGACCGGATACTCGGATACCATATTGTTATCA
>WQRS01000232.1 GCA_009786615.1 Treponema sp.
GCGGCAATTCCGTTTGCGATAAAAATGTACGAAACGCTGCTTGCTCAAAACCCGTCGCATCAAGGCTTGCTTCTTACAACCGGCTCGCTTTTTGTGATGTACGCCAACGCCTTTGTGCAACAGCCCGCGATGCTGCTTGACCCAATCGATTATTTTCATGAACGCAGGGCTTCTTTGGACAGAGCCAAAGCGCTGTACCTTAGAGGAAACGCCATTTTGACGGGTGCGATTGAAATGCGTTTTCCGGGCTTCTCAGGCGCGCGGGCGGATGACGGAAGCCTTAACGCGATTTTAACGCGGATGAGGCGGGCGGACGTTCCCATCTTGTTCTGGACAGCGGCAAGCGGATTTGCAGCCCTTTCCATAGACCTTTTTGACTTCGACCTTGCCGCCTCAATTCCGGCTTGGAGCGCGATGATGTCAAGGGCTTATGANCTTTACCCGGACTTCAACAGCGGGGCAATAAATGAGTTTTTCATACTTTTTTACGCATCTTTGCCGCCGCACATGGGCGGGGACAGGGCGCTTGCGGAAACCCATTTTCAGCGGGCGCTTGAAAGGACAGGCGGCTCNGCGGCAGGNCCTTTTGTGTCGTATGCAACGGCAATAAGCNTGCCTGATCAGGATTTTTACACATTCAGGGATAAACTGGAAACGGCTTTGGCAATTGATGTTGATGCGGAACCTTCAATCAGGCTGTTGAATGTTTTGGCCCAGCGCCGTGCCAGAAACTTGTTAGATCATGCCTATAGGTATTTTTCCTTTTTGCCCTTCGGCGGCTGGGAGGATGATTTCTAAAAGAAGTTCGAAAAATATAAGGAGTCGAACATGAAAAAAGTTGTTATTTCTACAGTCCTTGCGGCAGTGCTGATGTTTTCTGCCGGAGTCCANTCGCTTTATGCTCAGCGCGGACGTGCTGCGCAAGAAACCATTGTTGTAAGGCTTGCCTCGCCGCTCCCGCGCGAATCGCCNTGGGGAAGGACGTTGGATAGAGTTGCGGCTGAGTGGTCGCGGGTTACCGGCGGTCAGGTGAGGATGAACGTGCTTCACGGCGGAACGGAGGGCAGCGAAGGCAGAATGCACGTTTCCCTTGCCAGCAACACCATACAGGCGGCTATTTTTACAACATTTGGATTAAGCCAAATTAACCCGTCAGTTATGACGATGAGCGCTCCCTTTCTTATTCGCAGTGATGAAGAGTTGGAAGCGGTGATGAGGGAAGTTCAGTCAGATTTGGAGGCAACGATAAACGCAGGCAACTATTTTATGGTTGCCTGGTCAAGGTCAGGTTTTGTAAACTTTTTCTCACGCGATCCGGTTTTTACCCCCGATGATTTGCGCCGCTTGCGCATAGGCTCAAATATCGAGGCTGCGGAGATGAACGCGACTTTTTCGGCAATGGGTTTTCAAGTCATAGACACCGACTGGAGTGACGCGGGTGCGCTTTTGGCAACAGGGCAGATCACGGCGATGTATCAAAACCCGGCGGGAGTTGCCGCCTTTCAGCTCCATTCCCAGATGCGGCATATGCTTTCCATGAACCTTGCCCCCATTCTTGGCGGCATCGTCATCAATCAGGTGACATGGCAGCGAATCGGTGCGCTTAACCCGCGTTTCCAGCAGGAGCTGGTGCGCGTNACACGCCAAATTTCCGCAGAGTTTGACCGCGATATGCAACGGACAGTGGATGCCGCTGTAGCGTCTATGGTTAGGGATGGGCTTACTGTNAATAGTCCAACTCAGGCGCAAATGCAGCTCTGGTTTAACGAGATTTACAGGGTAAAGCCCGCGCTTCTTGCCACCACTTATGACGGTGTGCTTTATGAGCGTATAAACGATATACTGGCGCGGCACAGATCAGGGGTGATAGCGCTCTATGAGTAAGATATTGCCCGCCGTTATTCGTTTCGGCGGGCATTTTGAAAAAGGTGTTTGTTATGCTGCTCTAATATTGATGGCGCTGTTGCCTGTGACGGTGGCGGCGTTGCGCCCGTTTAATATCGCGATAGCACATTCCGGTTCCTACCTTATCCACCTTTTCCTTGTGGCGGGGCTTTTCGCCGCGATGATTACTACACAGCGCAGGGAACACATCACAGTTTCCGTTATCCAGTACTCAAAAAATGATCATCTTAAAAAAAACCTTTCAATAATGGCTAGTCTTATTTCAAGCATTGTTTTGACAATTCTTTTTTGGAACTGCCTTACGCTGTTCGGTCAAATTCCTGAAGCAAGAATGGTGGGTGTAATCCCTGAAAGTTTTTTTATCCTGCTNATGGCGCTGGCTTATGGAATAATGGCAATACGTTTTGCGTTGAACGCCTGNATTGATATTAGTGCCAGCAACAGCAAAAATTACGCGCTTAAAGCCGCGCCGNTTTTGGCGATAATTTTCGGGAGCATTCTTGCGCTTCCCGCCATCGCCAAGTTTATCTGGGGCTTTGATGTTCCTGATCCGTTTTATTCNTGGGTAAACGACCTTTACGATGCGGCGTTCCTCATCGGCACACCGATTATTCTCCTCCTTATCGCGNCAGCTTTTGCGGGCGTTCCCATTTTTGTAGCCATCGGCGCGATTGCCCTTGTAATGCTTCAGGCAGGCGGACGGGAACCGGAAACCGCTTCCATTCACATTTACTCAGCCTTCACTAACTCTAACCTCATCGCCATTCCGCTGTTCACGCTGACAGGCTTTTTTCTTTCAGAGAGCAAGGCGGGTGAGCGCCTTGTTGCGGCGTTCAAAAACCTGTTCAGTTGGCTTCCCGGCGGCACGATTATCGCCACCGTTGTGATTTGCGCGTTTTTTACCTCTTTCACAGGCGCTTCAGGCGTTACCATTCTCGCACTCGGCGGCATTCTTTTTATCATCTTACAGAAAAGCAGCGCTGTCTCAGGCGGGAAAGGTTACCCCGAAAAGTTTTCACTTGGGCTATTAACATCTGTCGGCGGGATCGGCATCCTTTTTCCGCCTAGCCTTCCGATAATTCTTGTGGCAACCACCATCAACAGCATTCTCTTTTTTATGGGCGAACCTGTCCAATACGATGTCATTGACTTTTTCTTAGGAGCCATACTACCAGGCATTATCTTGGTGCTGGCAATGGTAATCTACGGAATTGTCGCCTCGAAAAAAGTGAAAGTCCCTGTTGAGCCTTTTAAA
>WQRS01000233.1 GCA_009786615.1 Treponema sp.
CTTTTTTGCGGCAGTTTTAGTTTCCGCTGAAGTCTTCGCGCTTGTCTTTTTTTCAGGTATTGTAAGACTTTCAATTTCCTTTTTTGTCGGCGATTCTGCTCCGCGGCGGGAACACACAATAGCCGCAGCCCTAACCGCAAAAAAAAGCGCGTCGTAAAGTTCGCCTTCGCTTAAACTCACCAGTGAAGATCGTGACATTTTGCCTTTCATATCAAGCCACGAAAGCAACGCGCCATGGAAAGCATCGCCGGCACCGATTGTGTCCACCACCGGAAGCGAAACTGCCGGCACGCTGATTCGGGTTACGCTGCCGTCATTGCGGCGCAAAAGCGCTAAAGCGCCTTTTGTCCCCAGCGTGCAAATTGCAAGGCGCGGCCCCATGGCAAGTATCTTTTGAAGCGCCTTTTCAGCTTCAAGCTTTGGGTATAAAAACTGAAAATCGCTTGAAGAAATTTTGGCTATTGTCGCGGCGGCAATCCACTTTTCAAAACGGGCAATATAAGCATCGTGGTCTTTGATCATAAAGGTTCTGATGTTTGGGTCAAAAGATAAAACCGGAGCGCCATCCATCTGATCGGCGCTTTTTCTTGTCCCTTCGCGTAAAATGAACGCCTCGATTGTGGATGCAATCGGCTCCATTGTCATCGCGATTGAGCCGAAGTGGATGCACGATGTCTGGGCGGGGAGCTCACTTGGCAAGTCCTCGATGGTGAGCGAGCGATCTGCGGTTTCCTCGGCGTAAAAAACGTACTGAGGGTCTTTATTTTTTTCCAGTTTTACAAATGCCAAAGTGCTGTTTTGAGCGGCGCGGATTATTAAGTCGTCCCCGACACGATTATCTTTAAGGCGTTTAACAAGAATTTCCCCGAAAAAGTCAGTCGAAAAGCGGCCAAAAAACTTGACCGGTCTTCCNAGCCGTCCAATGGCNATTGCGGTGTTGTAAGGGCTTCCCCCGGGTAAAGGCAAAAAAGCGTGCCCCTGCCCGGGAACCGGCGTGCGTACCATGTCAATCAGGGCTTCCCCACAGCATATAATCATGGCTAACTCCTCAANCAATAGTAGCACAATCTTTCAAAATATAATAGTCTTCGTAGACAANTATTGGAGAAATTTTATAGAACAGTAACTTTCTTTAGCGTGCATTGATTTAGAGGTTACGTGGTAAAATGACGCGGCAAAACGAATTTATTGCCGAAAAGAGGTGAAAATGAGGTGTAAATGTTCTATTTTGCTTGCTGTTTTGCTTTTTTTGGTGTCTGTATCCGCTGAAGCTCAACTTTTCCGCCCGTTTACCACTTTCCGCGTTATAAGAACAGAGCATTTTGACATCATATTCCCCCGCGAATCCGAGCAAACCGCCCGTTTTATCGCATATCATGCGGATAACATTTACCGGGAAATGAGTTCGCTTTTAGGTTTTGGCTTTCGTGGTCGTATGCCGGTTGGAATTACGCCTGACACCGATTTATTCAACGGCTTTTATGCTTCTATACCCACCCCCAGCATTATGTTGTTTGATACGCCTTCGGATCCTGAATGGACGAGCTTTCCGGACGATATGAAATACCTGTTTATCCATGAACTTGCGCANGCAATTTCGTTGAACTCTCGCGGCGGCGGCTGGCCTTTNGCGCACCGCATTTTCGGCAACTGGGCAACTCCGGCTTTAATAAATGCNCCGCANTTTATGGTTGAAGGGGTTGCCGTATACNTGGAAAGCCGTTCAGGGTTCGGACGGGCAAATGACCCGCTTTCAAGGCAGTTTTTAAGGCAGGCAATACACGAAGGGAGATTTCAAACACCGTTTCAGGCTTCCGCGGTTTATGATATACCCCGTCAATGGTCATTGTTTTATGAATACGGCGGGATTTTTTCGCTGTGGCTTGTGGAAAACTTCGGCATGGAGCGGTATGCCCAGCTTTGGCAGGCAATGGGACACACTCCCCGATTCTCGTTTTCTGTGTATCAGTCAGGTTTTTACAGCTTTTTCCAAAACATCTATGGAATGAATTTTTTGGATGCGTGGAACGATTTCCGCGATTGGATTGCCATAAGCGGCATAGAGGAAAATCCCAACGAAGTTCTCCCGCGCCGNCNTCGNTTTTTTACCGAGCGGAAGGATTTTATTTCCGCGCTGGCGGCAAGAGGTGATTATGTGTTCATCCTTTACGGGGGAGAATCGCGGATTGGTGTTTACAACACGGTAACGGGGAATATACGCAGATTTACCACCAATTCCATTTTTTCATACGATATTGACGTTTCCCAAGACGGCACAACTTTGCTGGTGTCGGGTTTCAGGCAGACAGGGGAGCGCCACAGGGCGGTTGTTACGATGTACCGCGCGGATACAGGGCGGCGCACAGGACGCAGTATACAGGGGCTTTACCGGGCAAGATTTTTCCGGGACGGCGTTGTGGGCGTGCGAAGAGACCTGCACACCACCCTAATCGTGTACGAGGATGCAAGCGGAAACTCCACCGTTCTTTTTAGGGGCGACCGCAGGCTTGCGTTTTCGGGTCCTCAAGTTGTGGATGAAGACCGCATCGCTTTTGTCGCCTTGCGTGACGGCGTGCGCCAGCTCATGCTTTTTAACTACGCAACCGGCGAATTGTTCCGCGTGGAAACTGAAAACGGCGATGACGGCTATTGGCGCTATATGCGCGGCTTAAACGTAAGTGAAGGCAGGCTTCTTTTCAGCCACNACAACGATGACCGGATGTTCAAGTTAAGTTCTATCNACCTTGAAACAATGCAAGGTGTCTTTAGCCGGCGTGATTTTTCAGGCGGTGTATCGCTTCCGGTGTCTGTAAACGGCACTATTTATTACCGCGGGACGTTTTTTTTCGGCGACCGCCTTATGCGTTTCCCCGAACAGGCTGATTCTCTGTCAGGTGCGGAAGTAGCAATAGTCCTTACCCCAGTAAACAGAGACAATTACGGCTGGAACTTACCTTTCACCGCAAATCCTGAATGGCAGGAAGGTTCAATGTGGCAAGGACCGACAAGACCGTATTTCGTTTTGCCGCACATGAACCCGTTCAGGTTATGGGTTCCCCTGCCGCTGATTCGCACGAGTATTAATGACTCAGGCCATCCTGAAATTAGTGTTGATGGCGCAGGCATTTTTTCTCTTATGGGAGATCCCCTGC
>WQRS01000234.1 GCA_009786615.1 Treponema sp.
CTGCGCTTTGCGAACGCAAAAATTATTCAACAGGCGAAATATGGTGATAATAATGGGGATGAACACAAGAACCATCGCCAGCCTTACGAATGGAGGCAACATTCCCATTGACACAANTCCATCAGGCATCTGCGACACAAGCACCGGGGCAACAACAAGCCACCCGCCTAGCAGTTCTGCGTGAAAAGTTTCGTGCCTTGAAAACAATAGCTGCACTAACTGGTCAAGCGCAACCATTACTATCACTGCCGCAATGGAAATTTTCAACACNGTATTTTTCCCCATTNCCCCAATGTGTTTTATGGTAATGTTCAACAAAACACCTGCAAGAAAAAGGGGAATGACGGGCAGGAAGTTAAACCAAGTCCATGAGTCTGCTAAAAGCCACGAGAGTGTATACAGCAACTCGTCTCGGTGATGAAGAAGCAACCGTAACGCCGTATGCAACAGGTAATGCAGAATATATGGAGCCGAAAACGCTATTAGAACGTGCAGATAATTTANGCTTCGCGGCTCTCTGGCGGCGACATAATCTGAGCTGCCTTCCATGATAAAAAACTACCATAACTTTAATGCGCCCGCAATGCTTTTGCCAAAAAAGCTGTCTTGCAAAAAATACTAAACTAATGTATAGTAATACGATGAGCCAACAGGAACTTTTCCAGTCCCCGCGCCTCAATCAAACAAACGAAACTGCAGGCGGCGGCTGCGAACCTTCAGGTTTTTACCTTGACGGAGCTGAAAGCCTTCCGCCAAAACTGGCAAAGCTTTTCACTCATTCTTCAAGCCAGCCGCAGCCTTTTGACAAAAAGGAAATGGGCGCATTTTACGCTGTCCTGTACGCGCGCATGAGCGAATTGCCGCTCATGCGGGAAATTGAGCGCTTTATCGAAAAGGTAAGCGGGGCTGGAAATAAGGCGGAGGCGGAGCGAAAAGCCAACGACAGGGGCGATTCTGATGTGCGCGCGGTGCGGATGGCGGCGCGTAAAGTGCAGGTGGAAATTCAGCGGATGATGGGCTTTTTGCGCTTCAGTCCCGATGCCGAAGGGGTTTATATTGCCCGATGNGAGCCACTTTANTTCGTTTTGCCTGCATTGGCGGAACATTTTACCCTGCGTTTNGGGGAAACCCCTTGGGCAATCATCGATGAAAAGCGCAATCTNTGCCTTTTCCGGGNAAAAAACGGTGATGTCTATTTAAAACCGGAAAAAAGCGCTGAAAAGAGCCAAAATGTTGACNGTTGGGGGGATCTTTGGCGGCTTTATCANCGNTCGATTACCAATGAAAGCAGAATTAACCCCAATCTCCAGCGCCAATTTATGCCAAAACGCTACCACAAGCACTTAAACGANCTGTAACTATTATACATAAAATTACGTTTTATTTCGAAGGCTGTTTTTNAAGACCCATTTTCGCAAAGCTTTTTCCAAAAGTGTCCCAAAATAAAGGTTGCGGGCATCCTGAAATGGCTTACATTTTTGCAGCCCTTGGAGAGTGCCGTTGAGCCGTGTTCGTTTTTTGGTTATCGCTTTTTTTATTTTTCCCCTTCTTTCGTTCGCGGCTATGGCAGAGCCTGTCACCTTAACTATGGAAGATGCNGTCCGGCGCGCCCTTGACCAAAGCATACACCTGCGGCGCGGGGCAATCGACTTGCGTCTTGCAGAGTATTCTGCCGGCCGCCTTTGGTCAGAGATTTTNCCAAGTTTCAGCCTTAATTCAAGCCTGACTTTTCTNCCTGCAACACCGCTTTTTACAGGCGGCGGNTTTAATTACAACGCTGACGCTTTAGGTTATTCCTTTAACTTGGGGCTTTCCCTTTCGCTTAACCCTTCCCTGCGCGCCTCAATGAACCGAATCGAACTTGCCTTCAGGCAGCAGCTTCTCAGTTATGAAGACGCGCGCAANCAGCTTGAAATTCGGGTGGTGAAGGATTTCCTGCGCCTTGTTACCATGCAGGAAAATATTTCCCANATGGAAGAAAACCTTCAAATTACAACACAGACGATGGAAAACCACCGCATTGCATGGGAAACCGGGCACTTGAATCAGCTCACATGGCTTAATTCCCAGTTAAGCGTGCAAAACGCCCTGTACGAACTAAACACCGCGCGCGGTGCGTACCAAAACGCGCTTTGGGAGTTTCTTGCTCTTCTGGGAATGGATTCAGATTCAGACATAACGCTTTCAGGCACGGTTGATATTGTTCCCATACGCTACGATCCTGAAGCTCTTATTTTGCAATACCTTCCGCGCCGGCCTGACATTGTCGGACAGCGGCACGCAATCGAGATGATGGAGCTTGGGCGGACTGTTACTACTCTTTCAAACCGCTCCCCCACCCTTAACTTCTCAACCGGCTGGCTTGGCGGAAGTCCGCCGGGAAATAACCGCGGACTTGGCGCTCAGTTTTATGATCGCATCACGGGGTCGGTGACGCTTAACATTCCAATTGACGCGTGGATTCCCGGAACTCGCCAAAGTCAGAGTATCAGGGCGGCGAGCGCCGAGGTTGAAAAGGCGCTTTTGGATTTGCAGCACATACAAACGAGTGCGAAAACGGAAATCCGCATGATCGTTTCAACCTTGCACAATATGTGGGAAAGCCTTGAGATTGCCCGCCTGCGGGTGGACATTGCCGAGCGCACTCTGCAAGCGGCGGATGAAGCNTTCAGGAACGGCGCGATTTCGTTTCAGGAATTTGAAGACAGGCGCAGGGATTTATCCGATGTGCGCCAGCGGCTTTTGCTTGGCGAGTTAAACTATCAGAATCTTCTGCTGGATCTTGCCGCGGCATTAAACGTAGAATGGAGAATGCTCACACAGCGTTCTGTTAATTTATAATGTTGGTTGATTGATAACAGTCAATTGATTTTGGGCGCTTAAATTTTTAGCGCACAGGAGATAGTAATGAAGAAGATGAAGATAAAAGGATCAACAATTGCTACAACGCTCATTATTGCGGCAATTATTGCTTTGGCAGGTTACGGTGTCCACACACGCATTGAGCAGAACCAGCCTGTAAAGGCTATGGGACGTGGAATGGGGCCGCAGACTAGTGTTGCCGTTCGGGTTATGGAAGTCGCGCGCGATTCAATAGAAAACTCCGTTTTGCTTAACGGCGATGTGCTGGCGGTGAATCAGGTGATGCT
>WQRS01000235.1 GCA_009786615.1 Treponema sp.
ATGCCCTCCTAAAGGCACCCTTAGTTTAATTTGGGTAACATTTTCTATTTGAGGCATGAGCCTTTTTCGGTAACATTTTTCATGAGGCAATGCGGCCGATTGACAAAACTTTCAAAAACCGCTACCATGTCAACCTGCGCTTGAGTATTCTGCGCCGGTTCCGTGCGGTCCTAGCCGCAGCAGTGACAGCAAAACTGCTTAGGATGTACCTTGAGTCCTTGGCGGAATCTTGGCTTTGCAAGAAGCCTAACTTCCTGAGTCCTTTGGAAGTTATTCTAACAGTATCGGGTATTCCAGGAGGAATGTATGAGCGCCAGTATAAGGCTCAAAAGATTTGGATCGAAAAAACGCCCTTATTATCGCATTGTGGTGATTGATTCACGGGCACCCAGAAACGGGAGAACCATTGAGGAAGTTGGACTTTACCACCCCATCGAAGTTGAGGAAAAGCAGATTTCCTTTGATGCGGAAAAGGTTCGCTCGTGGCTGGACAAAGGCGCTAAAGTAAGCGACACCGTCCGCAGCATACTAAACAAAAAGAACTTCAAACTGGGTTAATACGCCTCCCGGAGGACAAAAATGGAAAAAGATCTCGTTGAATATATAGCGAAGTCGCTTGTGGATGATCCGTCTGCGGTGAACGTCGCAGTTGTGGAAGGCGAACGTTCTACGATACTGGAACTGCGGGTAGCCCCGGAAGACATAGGCAAGGTGATAGGCAAACAGGGACGCATTGCAAAGGCGATGCGCACAGTTCTGCAAGCGGCGACCGCAAAATCCGGCAAAAACACGACGCTTGAGATATTGGACTGAAATCCGGCTTTGCATTGAAATCGCGCTTTGTCATCGGCATTATTGGCTCTCACTACGCCTTAAATGGCTTTGTGAAGGTCAAACCGCTGTCAGGCGAAATGGGGCATCTTTTTCGCCTTAAAACCGTAACTTTAAGGAAAGACGGCGCGGAAAAGGATCATACCGTTGCAGAAATTGCCCCGTATGGAAACCTGCTTCTTATGCGCTTTGACGGCGTAAACAGCCCCGAAGCGGCGCGGCTTTTGAACGGGGCAGAAATTGTTGTTGACCGTGAATATGCCGCTCCCCTGAACGAAGGGGAGTTTTATGTGGAAGACCTTAAAGGTATCGCCGTTCTTACAACGGAAGGCTTAAGTGTCGGGCACATCCATGACGTGATTGAAGGCGGCGGCGGACAGCTTGTAGAAATTACGCTTGCTTCAGGTGAAAAGCGGCTTGCCCCTTTCAGAAACGAGTTTTTTGGCGAGGTAAACCTTAAAGACGGCACAATAATCCTTAAAGAGCCGTGGGTTTTGGAATAAACCATGAAATACACTGTTTTAAGCCTTTTCCCCGAAATTTGTGACGCTTATTTTGCCAGTTCCATCATGGCAAAGGCCGTAAAATCAGGTATCATCGAATACCGTGCGATAAACATCCGCGATTATGCCTTTGACAAACACCGCACCTGCGATGACTCTCCTTACGGCGGAGGTGCTGGAATGCTTATGCTTGCCGAACCTTTGGGCAAGGCGCTGGGTGCAGCGGGAAAACAGCCTCGCAGCCTTGAGAATAATCCCTGCTCCCCATACACAATATATCTGTCCCCATCCGGCCGCCCTTTCTCCCAGTCTGTCGCAAAGGAACTTATCGCGCATAAAGAACTCACCCTCATTTGCGGACGTTACGAAGGCATCGACCAGCGCATTATCGACACTTACGTTGACGATGAGATTTCGGTGGGCGATTACGTGCTTTCTTCCGGGGAAGTAGCCGCTCTTATTTTGATTGACTCAACGTACCGGCTTTTGGAGCAGGTAATTACTCCTGCCTCGCTTGTGGAGGAGAGTTTTTCAGACGGGCTTTTGGAGTACCCCCAGTATACACGCCCTGAAGTTTATGATACAATGAGGGTTCCTGAAGTTCTGCTTTCAGGACACCACGAAAATATACGGCGTTGGCGTCTAGAAAAAAGAGTGGAGAAAACTCTTGCCGTGCGGCAGGATTTGATTCGCGCAGGTGAAGAACGCTGCCTTTTTGACGAGGAAACCCGTAAAATTATAGAGAGAAAACGCCGCGAAAAAGACGGCGAGGGGGAAAGATGAATGAGATAAGGGCAATTGAAGCTACTCAGATGAAGTCAGAGTTAGATAGCTTTAAGGTGGGCGATACGGTCAAAGTCCACTTTAAGATTGTCGAAGGAAAAACGGAGCGTATCCAAATTTATGAGGGACTTGTAATCGCCATAAAAAACTCCCGTGCCGGTAAAACCTTTATTGTCCGCAAAAACTCCTACGGCGTAGGGGTGGAAAGGGTGTTTCCCCTTCATTCACCGCGCATCGCCAAAATTGAAGTTGTCAGGCCGGGAAAAGTGCGCCGTGCGAAACTTTACTACATTCGCGGCAAAATCGGCAAAGCTGCCAAGATCAAAGAGCTTATAGTCTCCCGCAAAGAGAAAGAACGCTCGGCTCTGGCGGCGGCGGCGAAAAAGTCCGCAGCCCTTGCCGCCGTTGAAGAAACCGCTGCCCCGCTTGCGGTTCAAGAAACCGCAGTGAATGAACCCGCCGCACAAGTTACCGTTCAGGAAGCGGCGGCCCAAGAGACCACGTCTCAAGAGACCGCAGTGCAAGCCGCAGACGGCTCGCCGGAAAAAGCTTAAAACTTGCGAACGCTGTGGGTGCAGGGGCGATAAGTTTGGGTGAATTGCGAGCTCAGGCTTTGCCTGTCTCAAATAGCGGGCATTCCCCTCCGGGAAACTCCGCTGGTGGTGCCGCGATTCGTCCTGCCGTTCCGCCTGGGCAAGCACAGCTGTTTTCTTCAGTTGGCGCTCCTTTGGCTGGAGCGCCGGCGGCGAGCCCCTTTCCCAATCCCGCTTTAATCCCGGCGGCGGAAGTTCTTCGCCAAACCGCGATCGCGCTCAACCTGCCTGTCGATTCATTAAGCGTTTCCCTTCTTGCCTTTGCCCGCTTTTTCTCCCTTACCCCAAACCCGGCTGTTTTAGCCGCATTGCGTCGTGAAGTCCTTTCTTCGCCGCTGTCTCATGCTGAAACCGCTTCCGAAGCCGCTTCACTTGAGGCGAAGGCAATGGCTGTTGCCGCCGCTTTTGACAAGGGAGTCTCTTTAAGCGCCGAGGC
>WQRS01000236.1 GCA_009786615.1 Treponema sp.
GGACGGTGCGGCGGACGGTTAACGGGAACCTGCGGCGGATGCATACGGAGCGGACGGGTAATCTGCCCCGCATCATCNGTCGCAAGAGCGGCTGGTTCAGCCGCCGCAAGCGCCTGTGGAGCGCCCGTCAGAAAGGCACCCAAAAAGGCAATGACAGCGGCGGCGGCAAAAATTGTCGTGCGCCTGAACATTAAAGCCTTTCTCCGTAGAAAATGCCTGCCCATTCCCAGCGCCCGTGCATTTCAGGATCGGGCGGGAAGTGAATCCGCCTGAAATAAAAGTACCAAACGGGGAGGAATGGATGCCAGCCCCACGTCCGCAAAAACGCCTCATCGCCGTTGGAGCTAACGNTTACTGTGTTGGCGTATTGGATGCGGTTTCCGCGCATAAAATCCGAAAGGTTAAAGGTTGCGTGTCCGGCACCTGCCCCGACAGCCGAATCTTCGTTTTCCCATGTGCGGGTGAAAAAGTTCACTTTGGCATGGTAGCGCAAAAGCCTTATGTGTGAGCCAGCGTTCAAGGCAGACCTTACCGATGTGACTANCGAGTCAAGGCTTTCAAATGTCCAGTCCTTTGCGGAATTGTTAAAATCAACCATGCGCCGCGCGTAGTTATGCGCGTCAGGAAACCCTGGAACATCAGCGCCNGGCGGCGAGTGCGCCAAAAAGCGNGAATACGCTACAAGAGCCCTGTCCCATTCGCCGGCTCCTGCGTGCGCCTGACCCAGCATAAAATACGCCGTGCCAAGGTCAATCTCTTCCGGGAAGCGGGAAACAAGTTCCTCATAAAACCAAACCCGCTGGTGCGGATCGCTTACCAGCGAGACAAGCTGCTTAAGCGACGCAAGGTGAATGGAACTGCCGCGAATCTCAAGATCCGGGTGGTTTCTTACGATGCGTCTGAAATACAGCGCCGCTACAGGATGCGCTTCCATCTGCTGATGAGCNAACGCAATCATAAAAAGAAAATACGCATTATACGCATCGTCAGGGTAGCGGTGAATGCGNTCGTTGAGAAAATTGACAAGCCTGCTGAACTCACCCTGGCGCAGGTAAATGTTAGCGATTTCGGTGACAATTGCCAGNCGCTTGCGCTCATNNCCGTTATTGGCGGCAAGCAGGGAGAACAGTTCGGCAAGCGTTTCCCTNTCCGCGTCCGTCCCGCTCAAGAAATATGGGTTGATGTTCACACCATTCCCGTTCAGGGCGGGGAACGTATCAGCGCTGCGGCAATGCGAAAGCCCCACCATCAGCACCGCTATCGACAAAGAAACTCCTATNACCTTAAAAACAGTAAATCTTCTCATGTTATAATCCTACCATACATAATTATCGGTTGGCAAGGTGAGTTTTTTGGGGTATAATCTAAAATGTGATGTCACGGTTTATCCGCACAATTACCGCTAACCTCGTGTTTTTTGTCGGATTGCTCCTGATGATTTTGGGGGTGAGCTTTCTTTTGGGCGCGCTGGAAGGCGCTTCCGGCATTTCNATTTTCCTCGCGTTTCTGTTGGTTGTCGCGGGGGCGTTCTGCGCGGTTGTNGCGGTGCGNCTGAACAANCGCCCGGTCTATCTTTTTTTCGCCTCAATTTTTATGATGACAGGTATTTTCCTGTTTCTTTCAGCGTTGGGGATAATCACCGTACCGTTTTTTCAGGCATGGCCGTTGCTTTCGGTTTTTTCAGGTCTCGCCCTCTTGCCGATGGGGCTGCGCCGCCACGGCACATTGCGTATGCACTACATCGTTTCTTCCTGCGCCTTCGTTGCGCTCGGAGCCGCTTTTATGATTTTTTCGCTGAGACTTGTACCATTTTCGTTCCGATATTTTATTTATCATTGGTGGCCAATGCTCATCCTGTTCGGCGGGCTGACCTTGGTGCTTATATCCATAGGCAGACCAAAAGGGAGACCAAAAAGTGATTAATGACTTTCGCCGCATCAGTCTTTTACCGCTTTTTTTCACCGCCATCGTGCTGGTCTCGTGCCGAACACAGCCGGACGTTAACATCACCGCAGTGCCTCCGGCGCTCCCCGCCGCGTTCCCGCAACTTGCCGGTCAGGGCGGCGGAATCGTGGACGANATCNGATCCAACACCGAGCGGGGAACGCCGCAAGCCATCATGCATTCGCTGGATGTCATCCGCAACCATAATCTCGGCGGGACGGAATTCGGCAGAGTGATGAACTTTGTCAACACCACGCTTTTGAACGTGATTTATCCCGGGGTGCGGGTTTCCCTGCCCCGTTTGGATCCGCCGCTCCTTCACATTTATGCCCGAATCTTGCGCGAGGCGGAAGCGGGCGTTTATGTCACACCCCGCCAAAATTCTGTGGACTACCTTGAGTTTGTCCTGCCGTTCCTTGCAATATATCCGGGCAGAACCAGAGTGCAGGCGGCGATAGGGCGGCAAGTGGTTCGGGAAGTAGATACGCCGGTTGAGCGGTATTTTCTGGCGATGAAGGATTTGCAGCGCGCTGTGGAACTGAACGCCGGAGGTGTTATCGCCAGTTATTTTATCGCCGTAGTATACGAGCAGACCGGCAGAATACAGGAAGCGCTGGGGAAATATGCTCTTGTTTGGGAGCGGACAAATGAGTTTTTCCCAGCCAAGTTGGCGATTGCCCGCATCATGGAAAGACAGGGTAACACGGGTGAGGCGGTGCGCATTCTTAGCGAACTTGCAGATATTTTCCCCGGCAATTTGCAGATTACCCGCCCGCTCGCCATTGCCCTTTACCACAACCGCGAATGGACGCTCGCCGAAGCCGCTGTGGACAAGGTGCTTGAAAGTTCGCCGCGTGACGGTGAGTTTGTGCTGATGCGGACGCACATTTTGGTTGAGCAGGGGCAGTTTTTGCGGGCGCAAGCTCCCCTCGATGTACACGCGACAATTAACCCAAACAACGCCATGCACCTTTTTTTGCGCGCCCGCGTTCAGGCGGAAGGCTTTAACAATAACGATGCGGCGTTAAATTACCTGCGTACGCTTTTGCGTATGCCGCCTTCGATAAACGGCGAGCTTAGGGAAAATGCCGCTGTTTATGCCGCCCGTCTTTTAATGGCTTCTCCCCGACCTGCCGATCGCGCCGAAGGCAGGGAATTAATTTCAGGTC